>CAZKNC010000196.1:735-3190 GCA_964553935.1 uncultured Planctomycetia bacterium
TCCGGTCCAGAATCACTTCCGGAATGCCGCCCACGCGAGTCGCCACCACCGGCACCCCGGCCGCGCCCGCCTCGATCAACACCCGGCCGAACGCTTCGGGCGCAGTCGAGGAAAGGACTAGCAGGTCGACTCCTTCCAGCAGTTTGGAGACCTCCGGCTCATGGCCGACGAACTCCACTCGCTCTTCCAGGCCCAGCTGGTAGGTCAGTTTTTTCAGCTCATGCAGGTAGGATTGGTGTTTGGCTTCGGCCTCTCCGACGATTTTCAGCCGCGCGCGCGGAAAACTCTTCGCGGCGATCGCGAACGCGCGCAGCAGATCTCGGTGGCCTTTGATCGGCGTGATCCGGCCGACCACGGCCACATTCCACTCTCCCTTGGGAGCTTCCGCGCGCGGTTCCCGCCAGTGGTATTGAGCCAGGTCCACACCGCGCGGAATCCGCCGGATCCGTTCGGGCGGAACGTGGAAATCGTCGATCATGTGGCGCGCCACTCGGTCGGAATTGGCGATGACGACCCTCCCCCACCCCATGATCCGGCTGAACAGATGCGTGGAATAATAACCGTGGGACGTGGTGATAAAGCAGGGGATTTTCTTTCGCCCGCCCAGCCGGAAACTGACCTTGCGGGCGACCCGACGCCAGGCGAGGAACCCGATGATCGCCGGAACGCGGCTGCGCGCGTGGATCACGTCCACACCATGGGATTCCACCACCTCGGCCACGCGCTGAGCTGTCTTCCATGCCGTCCAGGGAACCTTCTGATGGATCGGAAGCGTGTAGTGGATGGCCCCCGCGGCTTCCAGCTCTTTGACCAGCGGCCCACCCGAGGAGATCACGATCGCCCGATGCCCCTGCGCGATCAGGTTCCGCGCCAGATCCACCGTTCCGGTCTCCACCCCGCCCATCTTGAGCGAAGGCAGCAGCTGAAGGACCGTCAAACCCATCGCTTGAGATGCTCCAGAACAGGATCGGGGGGAGGAGTCCGAGGGGAGGGGTCCGGAGATTTCAACAGCTCCGCAAGGGCATTTCCTATTTCAGACGGAGCCGCCAATCGAAGTTTTCCGGCGGCATCCATCTCCCGCAGGAAACGGTCGTATTTGCTCCCCTGTCCCGGGGAGAAACTGATCACCGGCTTGCCCGTGGAGAGCGCCTCGGAAACCATCGAGATGGAATCTCCCGAAACCACCAGGGCCTGGGCCGTCGAGAAAATACAGGGGATCGCCTCGCGCGTGTTGTCCAATCCTCCGGTCTGATCCCGATTGACCAGCACCAGCAGGCGGCATCGCGGATGCGAACCCAGCGCTTGAGCCAGCCACTCTTCCAGCTCGGCCGGCGTTCTGCGGGATGTGGTGATCAAAAGATCGGCGTCCAGCTGTTCCGCCGCGGAGAGAGCGCCCTGGACCGCCTCGCGAAGATCCTCCGGAGCCAACGGAAAACCCCGCGCCGGCCCGCCCACCAGCAGGCCGACCGCGCGCCGGCCGGACCGATTCAGAAGCCGGTTCCATCGCTCGGCCTTCTCGCCGTTGGCATGGAAATCCGCCGCGAGCGCCCCGTCAATGGTCAAGGTTTCGGCGGGAGGATTCTTTCCTTTCCAATCATGCCGCGGGATCACCGCCAGATCAAACCGCCGCCAGGACGGAAAACCGACGCGCGTGATGTGAATCGGGCGGGCGCGAATGGCCCGAGCCCATAAAAGATTGACCGGCGCGGTGGAAGACCCGCAGGAGATCGACCAGTCGGCGTGGGCCGATGCAATGGCCCGGTAGCTTTCCGGCGTCAGCGCCCATCGAAGCCAGAGGTCGCCTCCGGAAAACCGGCGGGGTGCGAGCGCGGCCGCGGCCGCCAGCACGGCTCTGGCCAGCGCATTCCGGTACCGGATCTCCGCGACAGCACGGGAAACCAACGGCCGGTCGATCCCGCTCAATCGGGGATCCCCCGCTGATTTTTCCTTCCAGACCTTTTCCAGTTTTTCCGCCAGCGCATTGGATTGCGCGAGATGCCCGGCTTTCCCGTCGCTGAAGATCAGGATCCTGCGTTCCGGGGTCGACTTCCACCGCCGGTGGAGCCACAGCCATTGTTCAGGACGTTCCCGAATTTTCCGCTCCAAAGCCCGAAGATACGCGGCGATACCCGCGCGCACCCGCTCTTCGTGCGTTCCGCGCGCCGGAATCTCCAGCGGTTCGCCGACGACCATCCAATAGGCGGGCCCTTTCTCCCTCACGATGAAAAGCGGCAGGATCGGCGCCCCGGTTTTCAGGCTCAGCTCCATCGCTCCAGACGCGGTCGAAGCCAGCCGGCCGAACAGCGGGGAGAGCACCCCATTTTTCCCGGCATCCTGATCCGCGAGAATACCGATGACCTTTCCTTCTCGCAGACCGCGGATCAATTCCCGCAGGGCAAACCCTTTGGTGACGACCCGGCATCCTTTGGATTCTCGGTATTGGGTGAGCAGGCGG
>CAZKNC010000197.1:0-3186 GCA_964553935.1 uncultured Planctomycetia bacterium
GGCGTTCGGCTGGCGGTGCCTGGAATATTGGCGGCGATGGCTTGGAGAGCTCTTCAGTGAAATTTTTTCAGAGGATGGCCAGAGGCGCTCAGGCCGGTTTTCTCCTGGGACTGCTGGAAACGCTCTGGGAGATCTTTTCCCCGGTCCGCGGCTATCCGAAACCGACGTGGGTTCCTTTCGGGTTTTCCGCGCTGATCTTTTCAGGAGGATTCTGGGCCGTTTCGGGGATGCTTCTGGCCTCGGCCGTTCCTTCTCAACGAGCGGTCCGGAAAATCCTTTGGTCTTCGGTTGTGATGGTTGGCAGCGTCGTTTTCGTGCAGAACCGCGAAGGCCGGTTGTTGTTTCATGGGGTTTCACTTCGGCTACTTTTGGTCTTATCCGCGGTGGCGGGCTGGCAGATCGGACAGTGGGTTGAAAAGGTTATGGAAGCAACCGCTCACCCCAGGAGACGTGTCGTCATAAACAGGCTGACTGCCGTGATTTTACTGATTCTGGGGACCGGCTGGATCGGGACGGTGATTCAGCGCTCGGGAAGTTTCCCCGCTTCAAGCCGGGTTGAACAGCACCCGCCGAGGCCGAACATCCTGATTCTAATGGTCGATTCCCTGCGGGCGGACCACCTTCCGGCCTACGGGTATCCCAAGGCCACCGCTCCGGCCCTGCAGCGGTTTTTTGAACAAGGCGCGATTCTATTCCAGGATTGCCAAGCCAACGCCAATTGGACCAAGCCGTCGACAGCCCGCACCATGACCGGTAAGCTCCTGCTGAAACAGCGGATGGGAGAACGATCGACAGTCCTTTTCGCCGATCAAGAAACATGGATGGAGCGGCTTCAAAAGGCCGGTTATCGAACGGGATGGTTTTCAGCCAATCCCTGGCTGGCGCCGGAATATGGGATCCCACAAGGGTCGGAAACGATCGTAGCGCCCCAGAGAGGGCTGTTTTTGGACAGATTGGTCCTCGGTCGTGCCGCGCGCTCGTTCAAAACCGGAGATAGGAACCGGAGTATTTGGCGAAACAGAACGCTGGGCGAGCTTTTATGCTTTTGGGGCAGTTTGGCGGACGGTGTGTGGTATCGGCCAAGCTGGATTCGGGACGACCAGCTTCGAGACGCTTTCCTCCGCTGGCTTCCCGCCGCGCCCGGGGCGGAAACGCCTTGGGCCGCGTACATCCATTTCATGGCTGTCCACCAACCCTACGGCGATACGCAAGGGAAACAGCGTACCCTTCATGTGGATGACCGATCCCGCCTGAAACGAAAGGCGCCCCTGGAAGTCTCCCCCTTGCCGGATCAGGAAAGGGCCCGCTTGCTGGAAGCGTACGATCGAGATATCCCTTACACCGACGCCTGCATCGGACAGCTTCTGGCGGTCTTGGAAGAAAGGGGCGATTTGAGAAGAACGGTTGTGGTGGTGACGGCCGATCATGGAGAAGAATTGGGAGAACATGGGGATGTGGGCCACGGTCGACACGCGTTCCATCGGGAGGTGACGCATGTCCCGCTCCTTCTTTGGGTTCCCGAGTGGTCAGGGTCCCGACGGGTGAGTCATCCGGTACAGCTGTTGGATTTGGCCCCCACCCTCCTGAAGCTGGGCGGCCTTCCGGACGATCCGCTCTTGGAGGGGCATAACCTGTTGGAATGGGCTAAAGAACCTGTTCGTAAGACGGTTCGGACGCTCTATCACATTGAACGGCCCATTTCCGGGGTCCGACGCGGCCAGTTCCAGCTCTACCATCGACGCCGGCGACGGGCCGAGCCGGAAACAGCCCTCTACAATCTTTCCAAGGATTCGATGGAACGGCATAACATTGCCCATGAACAGCCGGAAATCGCGCTCGACCTCTTAAACAGACTGGAAAGTCTTAGGGCAAGTAAGTAGTAGATAGAGTAAGAAATATTCCACGAATCTTCCATCGAGAACAGGTATACTTTTTCCATACCATGCGATTCTATAAAACCATGTTCCTTGCTCGCTTTCCAGCCAGTTTGCTAATGGCTGCGGCTAGTGGACGCCGCACCATAGCCTTCTGGCTAATCATCGGCCAGCTGGCTTGGGGTCTGCCCGCTGCGCACGCGGATACCCTTCGCCCCTCCTTGTCCGGAGCCGCCAAAGCTGGGATTGAAGAATCCTTGATCCCCGATTTCAGTATCACAGTGTCGAACGTCATCCCCACCCCCGGAGAGCGGTTTGAAGAAGCCGCGCTGAGGGCCAATCAGGAGTCCAGGCGGCTGGCCGGATTTTTAAAGCTGGAGAAGAACGCCGCCCTCACGCTCATTCGCCGACGCGTGGCAAAACCGATTCCAGGCGGGCGGGAAGGCCCGCTGTTTTTTGCTGCGACGGATGGGAAACAGTGGGTTGTCCTTGAAGAGACAACCGAGGGGCCCGCCATGACTGATTTCAGACTCTATCTGACAGAAACCGGCAAAACGGTTCCTTCCTCGGAAGATCTGACCAACAGCACCGCGCTGGGTTTTCGGTTTCGCATTCATTCCCCGCCGCGTCCGATGAAAACGACCACGCTGCTGGTCCAGATCCGCTCACTGGACGCGAAGACCTCCGCCGGGATGGAGGAACCGAAAACTCGGAGGGAATTCCTGCAACTCTCCTTCGGAACCGCTGCGGTGATGGCTCTCGGGGGCGCCGGATTCTTGGAAGCGGAAGAAAACAATCTGGCGGATGCCCAGGGTCAGCTCCTACACTCCTTCCGGCGGCCCCTAACGGAAGACCAGCGTAAACGCCTTCTCACCGCCTATGCCTCCTCTAAGCGGGAGATTCCACACCGGGACAAAGAGGATTATTTTCAAGAGCTCACCACGCTCATCAGCACCCCAGAGGGAATGCGTCACCAGAAGAACGGCGCTGTGGCGGCCTATCCCAGCCCTTTTAACGAGCATGCGGTTCATTTCCGGACGTCCGCCGGTCCCAGCAGTCTTTTTTTGAGCTTGGAACCAAGCAAAGCCCGGTTTCAGTTTGACGGGACTGTCGGCACTCTGGAAGAAATGACGGTCGCTTTTCGAAACCTTCCAGACCCTTTTCGGCAAGAATTGTTCCGGATCGCCGGAATCCCTCTGCCGACAGCCGGGCAGGTGGCTCAAATGGAAAAAGAGTGGGAACGGATTGAGCTGGAAAAAGAAAGGGCCCAACGAGAGGGCAGACGCGTCAAGCCCAGCCCCGGCTTGCCGCG
>CAZKNC010000198.1:0-3160 GCA_964553935.1 uncultured Planctomycetia bacterium
GGACAAGCTCCTCTTGTACAAGTACAGCATTAAGAGCGGCGCTCGCCGGAACAACATCGTCGCGACCTTCATGCCGAAACCGCTCTTCGCGGACAACGGGTCGGGTATGCACTGTCACCAATCGCTCTGGAAGAACGGGGAACCGCTCTTCTATGACGCGAAGGGCTACGCGCTGATTTCCCAGCTGTGCAAGTGGTACATCGGCGGGATCATCAAGCACGGCCGGGCCCTCATGGCGATCTGCGCCCCGACCACCAACTCGTACAAGCGGTTGGTGCCGGGCTACGAGGCGCCGGTGAACCTGGTCTACAGCCAGCGGAACCGCTCCGCTGCCTGCCGGATCCCGACGTACTCCAACAGCCCGAAGGCGCGGCGCGTGGAGTTTCGCTCGCCGGATCCGTCGTGCAACCCGTACCTGGCTTTCGCGGCCCAGATGATGGCGGGTTTGGACGGGATCCAGAACCGGATTGACCCCGGTCAGCCGGTGGATGAGGACCTGTTCGAGATGTCGAAGGAACGGTTGGCGAAGATTTCAACCGTGCCGTCCTCGTTGCCGGAAGCACTGGACGCCCTGGAAAAGGACCATGCCTTCCTGCTCAAGGGAGGCGTCTTCACCCAGGACGTGCTGGATGTTTGGCTGGACTACAAGCGGACCAAGGAAGTCGATCCGGTCCGGCTCCGGCCGCATCCGTGGGAATTCTACCTGTACTTTGACGTTTAACTCGTACAGATAGGGTTTCCGTTGTGACAAGGCGCCCGCCCTGCAATAGGGCGGGCGCCTATGTCTTCCTTCAAGGAATCGCAGAGAGAGCCCATGGCTGAAACCCGATCCAAAGATAAAGAGTACGTCCTCAAGACCGCCCGGGATCTTGGCGTGAAGTTCATTCGCCTTTGGTTCACGGATATCCTTGGCTGCCTTAAAAACGTGGCGATCACGATTGAGGAGCTGGAGGAAGCGCTGGAGGAGGGAGTCGGTTTCGACGGTTCGGCCGTGGAAGGGTTCACCCGGTCGGAAGAGTCGGACATGATTGCTTTGCCGGACCCCAACACCTTCGCGATCCTGCCGTGGCGGCCCAAAGAGAACGCGGTGGCCCGTATGATCTGCGACATCGTCAGACCCGGCGGCCAGCCGTTCGATGGGGATCCCCGCTACATCCTGAAAAAGAATCTGAAGGAGTGCGCCGAGCTGGGCTATACGTTCTACGTCGGTCCGGAGCTGGAGCATTTCTACTTCCGTTCCGCCGAAAAGCCGGAACCGCTGGATGCCGGCGGCTACTTTGATCTGACTCCGCTGGATCTGGCCAGCGATCTGCGCCGGGAAACGATTCTGGCCATGGAAGAGCTGGGCGTGGGAGTGGAATTCAGCCACCACGAGGTGGCTCCCTCCCAGCATGAAATCGATATCCGCTATGCCGACGCGCTGACGATGGCCGATAATCTGATGACCTACCGGCTGGTGGTCAAGGAGATCGCGGTCAAGCACGGTCTGTACGCCACGTTCATGCCCAAGCCGATGGCTGGACAGAACGGATCCGGCATGCACGTGAATATGTCGCTGTTCAAAGGCGAGAAGAATATTTTCTTCGATGCCAAGGACCCGCAGGGGCTTTCGAAGGAAGGGAAGGGGTTTCTCGCGGGTCTCTTGAAGCACGTCCGGGAGTTCACCGTGGTGACCAATCAGTGGGTGAATTCCTACAAGCGGCTGGTGCCCGGCTACGAGGCGCCGGTTTACGTGACCTGGGCGCTGACTAACCGCGCGGATTTGGTCCGGATCCCCCGTACCAAGCCGGGGAAGGAATCGGCGTTCCGGCTTGAACTGCGTTCGCCGGATCCGGCCTGCAATCCGTACCTGGCCTTCAGCGTGATGCTGGCGGCCGGGTTGGACGGGTTGAAATCCAAGGAACCGCTTCAGCCGGCGGCAGAAACCAATGTCGCGCGTCTCACGGATGAGGAGCGCCGCAAGCGAGGAGTCCAGGCGCTGCCCCGCGATCTGGGCGAGGCCATTGCGCTGGCTGAGAAATCCCAGTTAGTCCGCAAAGCGCTCGGCGGCCATATCTTCAACTCCTTCATCGAGAACAAAAAGATCGAATGGGAGCGCTACCGGGCCGCCGTCACCGATTTCGAGCTCAAAACCTACCTCCCCCAGCTGTAAGTTTAAGTTCTTCCAGGACCGCGTCGGCGGCTCGGCGGCTGGCGCCCGGCGAACCCAGTTTGGACCGGATCTCCTGGAAAGCTTCCTTCATGGCTTGGCGTTTCTGACTGACATTCCAGAGTTCCAGCCCGCTTTCGGCGATGGCCTGCGGCGTCGCGTGATGCTGGATGAATTCCGGAACGACTTTCTGGCCGGCCACGATGTTGACCAGGCCGATGTTCGGAATCCGGATCAGTGCCCGCGAGATCCAATAGGTCGGCCAGGAGGTTTTGTAGACGATCAGCATCGGCCGCTCGAGCAGCGCGCATTCCAGGGTCACGGTGCCGGAACCGGCCAAGACCAGGTCACAGCAGAAGATGCCGTCGTAATCCCAGCGCTCGATGATCTTCGGATGGAATGAAAAACCGCGCAGGGCGTCCCGGTAGATTTCCCAGGGAAGATGCGGGGATTTGATCAGCAGAAACCGGGCGGTGGAGGGCAGTTTCGGCCGCATCGATTCGCAGGCGGCGGCCAGCACCGGCAAAATCCGGCGAATTTCCCCTTCCCGCGAGCCGGGCAGGAGGCCGATGACTGGAAGCCCATCCGCCAATCCGAACCGTTCCAGCGCCTGGAGACGGCTGGCGGTGGGTGCCACCCGGTCCAGCAGGGGATGCCCCACGAAGGTGACCGGAACGCCGGCGTGCTCGTAAAGCTCCTTCTCAAACGGAAAGACGACCAGCATTCGATGGACCAGCCGGCGGATCCGATGGATCCGGCCGGGGTCCCAGGCCCAGATTTGCGGGGAAATGTAATAGACAAGCCGTATCCCGCGGCGCCGGACCTCCTGGGCGAAACGAAGATTAAAACCGGGGTAATCCACCAGAACCACCAGGTCGGGCCTGCGCTCGTCGAGTGCCGCGACCGCTTTTTGGAACAGGCGGCGGAATTCCGGCAAATGGCGGAAGACCTCCACCAGTCCGATCACCGCGATCCGGGTAGGGTCGGCCAGGATCTCGACGCCGGCGGCCC
>CAZKNC010000199.1:0-3032 GCA_964553935.1 uncultured Planctomycetia bacterium
CATGCTTGAGGGGCATGTGCCGCAAGGCTTGGAGGTTCAAATCCTCTCGTGCCCATTTTTGCTTTCTGCACTTTGCGCATCTCCCGTCGGGACCCCGATTTCAATGGCATACTTTTACACAGATGAATCTATTCGACTTGGAGCGATACGTTTTTAATCCGTACGCGCTTCCGCCGATTCTGGTGGGGATACTGATCGCGGTGCTGGGGCTGTTCGTGCTGGTTCGGGAGAAAGTCTCAGCGGTCAGCGTGGCTTTCTGCGGGATGACCGGCGCCGGCGCTTTATGGCTGTTGAGCTACGGCGGTATTTTCTGCGCTCGGGATTCCGCGGCCGCGCTCACCTGGTGCCGGATCGAAAACCTTGGCGTGGCGTTCATCCCGCTGGCGGTTTACCTGTTCACGCTCACGGTGACCGGAACGCTCGCGCGCCTGCGTTTGTCCTTGTTTTTCACCGCGCTGCTGTCGGCCGGGTTTGCTTTCTCCGTGCTGTTTACCGATGGGTTTGTGGCCGGCACGCAAAAGTTTTTCTGGGGATATTTCGCCCGATACGGCTGGATCAGCTGGATTTTTCTGGTCTTTTTTGCCGCGGTGCTGGGCGGTTGTTTACGGCTCCTCTATCGCGATTGGCGCGCGGCCCCTTCCGTCACGCACGCGTGCCGGCTCCGGGCGTTCCTGCTGGCGTTCGGTGTTTCTTATCTTGGGTCGGTGGATTACCTGCCCGCGTTCGGGGTGCCGGTCTATCCATTCGGCTACCTGCCGGTTTTTCTCTTTCTGATCATCGCCGCTCGTACGATCTGGCGATACCACTTAGTCGATATCACGCCCGAGTACGCTGCCAGCCAGATTTTGAGGACCATGTCGGACGGTCTTCTGGTCGTGGATCGGGAGGGCATCATCCGGCTCGTGAATCAAGCCGCCAGCCATCTGTTTCGAAAGTCGGAAGCGGAGCTGACCGGGATGCCGGTCTGGATGCTTCAGGGAGGGTTCTTTTCGGAAGAGCGGCTCCGCGCGTTCCTTCGGGCTCGCGTCGTCCGCGGTTACGCCGTTTCCTATCTGGATGAACAGGGCGGCCGGCTATTTTTGGAGATGTCCGCCTCCAGCCTGCTGGACGGCCATGGTGACCCGGTGGCGGTGGTCTGCATCCTTCGGGATGTCACCGAACGGCACCGTGCGGAAGAAACGCTGCGCAGAGCTAAAACGGAAGCCGCTTAAAGCCAGCGTATAATAGTTCCATCATGTCGCGCCGGGTTTACCTCGATCACATCAATGGAATGGGAAACCCCTCCAGTTTGCACGCGGAGGGACGGGAAGCGGCCCGGTTGCTGGACCAGGCCCGTTCCTCGACCGCGGCGCTGGCGGGCGCCCGGCCGGACGAGGTTGTTTTTACCTCTTCCGGAACCGAGGCAAACGACTGGGCGCTGATCGGTTTGACCGCACCCTCCTCCTGTCGGCGGCTGATCGTTTCATCGGTGGAGCACGCTTCCATTCTTCAGACGGCCCGCCGGATGGAGAAAGAAGGATGGAAGGTGGAGCACCTTTCCGTGGATTCCACCGGCCGGGTGCAGATGGACGGGCTGAAGCGGGCGCTGGAAGAGCCGGCGGCTCTTCTTTCGATCCAATGGGCCAATGGAGAGGTCGGCACGCTTCAGCCGATTTTAGAGGCGATCCAGCTCGCCAAAGCCAAGGGGGTGCCGGTGCACTCCGATGCCGTGGCCGCGGCTGGACGAGTGCCGATTGATTTTCACCGGGCGGAACTGGAGGCGCTTACTTTCGCCGCTCACCCGATGGGAGGCCCGCCCGGCGTGGGGGCGCTGGTCGTTCGCAAAGGGGCGCGCATCCAGCCGTTCTTCCTAGGCGGGGCGCAGGAAGACGGCCGCCGGGCCGGCACGGAAAACCTGCCGGGAATTGTCGGGTTTGGAAAGGCCTGCGAGGCGGCTGCCCGAGATCTTCCCGGTTTTTCCGGCCGCAGTACCCCGTTGCGGGATCGGCTGATCCGCGGTATCCTAACCCTATACCCCGATGCGGTTTTCCACGGACATCCCGCCGAACGGTTGCCGGGCCATGTGAGTGTGAGTCTGCCAGGGTTCGAAGCGGAACAACTCGTTCTTGGGTTGGATCTTCAGGGGATCGCTGTCGGTGTGGGGAGCGCCTGCACGACCTTGGCGATGAAGGGATCGCATGTTTTGAAAGCCATGGGAATCCCGGAAAAACAGGCGCGGGGCGCGGTGACCTGCACGATGGGACCGCAGACGACGGATTTGGAAATTGACCGTTTTTTGGAAGCCTTAAAAGAGGTAAGCAGATGAAATTCATTGTTCGCGTCGGATCCTTGAAAGCCGGCAAAACGCCGGCTGTCTTGGGCGTCACGGAAGGACGTTCTCTGCCGGCTTGGGCCGCGGCTTGGCCGGCTTCCTGGAAGAAGCGGATCCAGGAGCTCTTGGCTTCCAAGAAATTCCATGGAAAACTGAACGAAACTTTTCTTCTGCCGGTGGATGGGCAGTGGCTGATCCTCGTGGGTGCCGGAAAGAAAGAGGATCTGACGCTGGACAAGGTCCGGCAGGCCGCCGGGACCGCTTCACGGCGGGCTCTCGCCGCCGGGCTGGATCATTTTTCACGCGGATTGGTCGCGGTTCCTGGGGCGACGCCGGACCAGGCCGCTCAGGCGGTCACCGAAGGGACGATCCTGGGCACCTACCGGTATGTCGAGCTGAAAAACGTTCCGCCCGAGGAGCGCCGTTCGCTTAAAGAAGTCATTTTGTGGGTACCGCGGGCGGGTGACGCCGCGGCCGCCCAGCGCGGGGTTCGCCGCGGGCAGGTGATCGCCGATGCCGCTTGCTGGACGCGCGATCTGGTCAACCGGCCGTCGAATTGCATGACGCCGACGATCCTGGCGCGGGAAGCCAAAGCCGCGGCGCGCAAATTCGGATTCCGCTGTCAGGTATTGGATCCCAAGGCGCAGAAACGGCTGGGCAGGAACGCGCGGCGGGGTGGCGCGCGCGGTTCGAGGGAACCCGCCCAGTTCATTGGTCTGGG
>CAZKNC010000200.1:0-3027 GCA_964553935.1 uncultured Planctomycetia bacterium
TTCAGCGGCGATCCTTTGCGCCGCTTGAACGATCGCCGGGCCAAGCACACGGGCCGATTGTTCAAACAACTCCACGGCCAAGGGCTGCCATTCCTTGAAAGCACGACCGACCTGTTCTCCCCGGATATTCTCCGAATCCCCGCCCGCCAGCTGAAGGATCCGATCCCCTCCGGATTCCCCGATTCGTTCTTGAGCCAAGCGGGCCAGGCTGGGTCCGGAAGTCCAGTCTTCTACTTTGCCGCCCTGAGCCGCGGGGTAACCTCCCAGCTCTAGATTGACCGGTTTCCCATTTTGAGTCTTATACGCGGCGTTCGTGCCGGTGGAAAGCGTCATGTAAACGGCCAATGCCCTGCCTTCGGCAAGCCCATATGCCGCTTCCGCTTCGATCCCGACCTCCATGTCGTTCCAAAGAGAGGTGTCTTCCCCCGAAACCCCAAATTCCCTGGCAACCAATTGTCTGAGGTTCATACCGGTAAACGGCAGGTTGTACTGCAGTTCCACGAGACCGTTTTCACTTGCGCTTAAGATGCCGGGCGTGCTTACGGAAATTTTCCCAATCTGGTCGAGAGTCATTCCAACCGATTTCAATACAGTGATTCCGTGCGCTCTGATCTTGGCCAGATAGCCGGGCGCGTTGTCCCGATGGTCGTGGCCGATTCCCGGAATAAATTCCAGTTCGACATCGGGAATTCCCACCAACACCTCTCCCGTCCGGCTATTGACCAAAGCCGCCCGAATCATCGTTCCGCCCAGCTCAATGGCAAGAATCAGATCTTCTTTGGATGCCGCCCACACCGCGGGCCGAATGATCCTTTGCGGACCCTCCACCAAAACAGAATAAAGCGACAACGGGGCGGCGGTGCCAAATCGGGCCCCCAGTTCATTCTGGAGTGACTGCTGAATCTGCGCGGGGGAAGCGTCGTATTGCTGAAGCAGGATCTCGCTGGTTTGATCGCCGGACGGGTTTCCAACGATTTGAATGCCTTCCACCCGCAGTGGACGCTCCGCCGCATCTAACTGGGCCATCGAGAGAACACCGGCAAAGGAGACGTTCCCGTTTTCTTCCACGCCGGATTGAGAGAGCGGAGCAACAGGCGGCCGGCTGAATTGCTTGAGCAAGCGGCCTAGTCCCTGGTGCATCTTCGTCGACGAGAGAACAGCATCGGCGTCAGAATTTTCAAAGAAATCGACCGAAGTGACTCCTTCCCCGGGCAGGCCGTAGCCGTTGAGAGCTTTATTCAGTTCGCCCAGATGAAAGCTCAGCAAGCTGTAAGCGGCCTGATGCAGTGAGGAGCTCTGGCTGGGATGGTTGACGTGGATCAGTATTTCAATCGGAAATTGATTTCCCTTCAAGTAATACCGGATATTGAAAAGAAGCGTGAGCAGTCGATCAAAACCGAACGCCTGATAATCCGCCACGGGGTCCAATCCGAAGGAAGCTCCTTCGGGCAGGCGGATTTCGTGATAGATCAGGGCGCCGTTCACATCGGAGGCCGCCTGGCCGGGCTGCATGAGCGCATAGGCGGCTTCCGGCGAATAGGTCATTTTCCCGCCGGAAAGCTTCGCAGGAAATCCTTTCGAGCTGAATGAAGTCCAGCCGGCCATCAGCGGATCCCGTGCGGTCTCGCCGGGAAGACCGATCACGATGAGCTTCACCTCCGGCCGCGGATCGGTTCTAACCGGCGGCACGACAGGGATCGCGGGATTCGTATCGGCAGTCGCGTCGGAAGTAACCGCTGTCGGAGATTCCGCCACAGAAGGGACATCCGAGACGGTGACCGGTGCCGGCGATGAGGCGGCAACCGGGGTTTCTTCAGCGGACTCCGGAGATTCCGAAAGCTCGCTGAGGGCGATTTCCGTTCCACCGGCTGGAACCGGCCGGCCCGCCGCGATCCTGGAAGCGGCTGGATGGGGCTGGGCCCCCGGCCGATGTTTCGACGAATCGGCAAGGACAATAGACAGTACCTGGTCTTGAATCCGCCATCCAAACAGCTTGTCATGATGTCTGTCGGCAACCAGCTCGATTTCGGACCGGATCGCTTCCGGTGTCAACTGACTTGTCCCTAAAACGGCTCCCAGCCGATGGAGGGATGTGATCTCGCCGGCGGCGACTTTTTTCATGATGCCGTCCAGCCAGGGCCAGGAATCCTCCGGCGGATAGGATTCATATTGAGTTTCCTCCACTCCGGCGGCGGGGGAGGAAACCCACGCTTCGTCGCCCAGAATGGTGAGCAGAATCCTGCCGGCTTGAGCTCTTTGATTCAGCAGGCCTTCCAAATTAGCTGGGGTAAAAGGAATCTCTTTTCCGTCTCGATCGAGCGTCCCGAAGGAATCCACGTGAAGCCAACGTACCTTCGCATTGAGGATCTGCGTGACCGCGCCGGAGATTCCGGGGATTATTCTCTTCCCTTTTTCGGATGGCCGAACATCTTCGATCGGCATAATCCGATGAATGGGGGAATTCCCTCGCGGCTGCTCCCCGACATAGGCGGCATCCGCCAGCAGGGTCACTCGCACGGGCCACTCACTCATCGCCTGATAAACAGCCCTTTGAATAACCGTCGAGGTCGGCGGAGTGCTGGTGCTGAAATCCAGCACCACGTTTCCTTTCCAATCCAGCAGCTGCCTCACCGGAGGGAAACCTTCCGGCGGTTTTTCAAGGTAGAGATCCGCAGTGCCAACGGTCACGACTCTCGTTTTGGGACCTGGCAGAGGTTCATCGCTTAAACGCAGAAGTTGAGCCCGGCCATCCGGAAAATACGCAATTTTGACCTGCATCCCGAAGGGCTGAAGCAGAATCCGCTGGATCCATTGATCCGGGGACCAATCTCCCGATGAGTCGGTTGTCCCGTATTTGCTGGAAACCAGCTCACCGTCCATCCACCAATCGGGAATCCCCCGCCGGAGGATTCGGCGGGCCGCAACGTTCGCCGGCAATTCCGCCTGAACCACCGCGCTTAACCGGGGATCGTCCTGAGCGCCGACCCAGAAGTCCTCCCCATGCGATGTAATCATCAGTCCGTCCGA
>CAZKNC010000201.1:0-3024 GCA_964553935.1 uncultured Planctomycetia bacterium
TGCATCGTGATCCGGCGCAGGGCCCAGCGGTCGATCGGGAATCGGCGCTGGCCCCGGTTGGTGGTGCAGCAAGCCCGATACCCGACTTCCGCCGCGGTACGGGCGATTTCGGGTGTATAGCCGCCGGCCGGATAGCTGAGCAGCCGAGCGGGGATCCCCTGTTCTTCGAGCATTTGTTTTGATAAGGAGAGAGATTCCCGCGCTCGGGCTGGAGGCAATTCCGGAAGATAGTCGTGCGAGAGCGTGTGGCTGCCGAACGTAACGAACCCGCCGCTCAGCATGTCCCGCATCTGTGGAAGGGTCAGCCAGCCCGGCCGGCCGATGTTGCCGACGATGACGAAGATCGTGGCGGGAATCCGGTATTTCTGGAGGGTTGGAAACGCATGGGTGAAGAGGTCCTCCGTGCCGTCATCGAACGTCACCACGGCCGGGCAGGCCGGCAACCGCGCCTTCCCATCCAGGGAATCCACCAAGGTCTCCAGAGAGATGGGTTGGAAACTTTTCGACAGAAGTTCCATCTGCCGGGCGAAGGAGTCCGGGTCCAGCGTTGGCGTGCCGGTGTCCCGATCGGGAGTCACCCGGTGGTACGCGAGAATCGGCGGATACCAGAACGGCAGGTGTGGCATCAGGTCAGCAGGATCTCCGGTCTGGTTTTCTCTATTTTGATGTGGGGAATGAGCGGCAGGCAGAGGAAGGTGGTCATGCCGGAGATGATTACGAGCCCTTGGTAGCCGACCAGCGCGTGCAGTTTCCCTCCGATGATTTGGGAGAGAAACATTCCGAGATTCAGGATCGAGGTAATCAAAGCGAAGGTGGTGGCTTCCTTGCCTTTGGGGCAGATCCGCGCGGAAAAATCCATCACGATCAGCTGGATCGCCATGCTGAAGATTCCAAACAGGACCGTATAGATCACAATGCTCACGCGTGTCAGATAAAGATAGGCGAACGTGGAGAGGCCGCTGATCAGCACGCTGATGACCAGCCATTTCTTGAGGTCCAGCGTCCGGCTGGTTTTCCAGTACCAGACGGCTCCCAGGATCGAGCAGGCGGAGCCCAGCGTGCTGAGGAGCCCCATCGTGAACCGCGAGAAATGGAGATCATCCCGCATCTTGAACGAAACCGGAACCCCGAAGGAGGGAGAGAACCAGAAAAGGAATAGAAACAGCATGGCCAGCAGCAGCTGCTTGTTTTTCAGGACTTCCCACAGGCGAACGGTGGAAACCGATTGAGACGCGGGTTGTTCCGCGTAAAAGAAGGCCAGGCCCGCGACCGCCGCGGGGAAAAAAGCGACCAGCAGGAAGCTTAAATGGTAGTCGAAATGTTCCGCGATCCAGCCGCCGGCCGCCCCGGTGATCACGGTGGCCAGCGTCAGCGATCCCCATTGGATCGATTGGATCTTCCCGGTGATTCCGCGGCGCTGGCCTTCCTCCACCATAATCCCGTCCACGGCGACATCTTTCATGGCTCCTCCCAGCGCGTCCACGATCAGCAGCGCGTAGAGCACCATCAGCGGGAGGATCGGCGTCAGCCCGATCGACAGCGCGGTGGCGATTCCCAGCAGGCCGCTGAAGATCATGTACGATTTGCGGCGGTATCCGAACAACGGAAAGGTGTCGGAAAGCCATCCGTAAAGCGGTTTGATCATCCAGGGGATGGTCGTGACGGAGCCCAGATACATCACGGTGGAAGCGGGCAGGCCCAGCGTTTCCTTGAGATAGAAAAAGAGGGGCTGACCGGTCAAACTGCCGATTCCCTGGTTGAAATACACCAGGGCCGACATGGCGTAGATCAGAAGAAGATTTCTGGGGCGTTCTATTTCTATGGCTGCTGAGCCGGTTTCTCGGCCGAAGCGGCTTCCTGCGCTGGGGCGGATGTCTCCACGGCGGCCGGAACTTCTGGCGTTTCAATCGGGGTTTTGACCTGCTCCATGAGCGAACGGCCCTTCTGGGCGGAGAGATAAGCCAGCGTCAAAGAGGTCAGCATGAAGAGAGCTGCGCATACCGAAGTGGCCCGCGTCAGGAACTGGGTGCCGCGCGTGCCCAAGATGGACTGCGCGGCGTTGCCGCCGAAGGTATCCGCGACTCCCCCTCCCCGGCCTGCCTGCAGAAGGACGACGGCGATGAGCGCGAAACAGACGAACAGGTGAAGCGCTAGGACGAAGCCGTGGAACATTGGGATTTCTCCTTGGCCGCGCAAGCGGACTCTACGATGGAGGCGAAGCCTTGGGCATCGAGACTGGCGCCCCCCACCAAAGCGCCGTCCACGTCTATTTCACTCAAGATTTCCCTGGCATTGTCGGCTTTCACGGAGCCGCCGTACTGAATCCGAATGGATCCGGCCGCGGCTGGGGCGAATCGGCGGGACAGCCAGCTGCGGATCAGCGCATGGATTTCCTGGGCCTGAGCGGCGGTCGCATTGACGCCTGTTCCGATCGCCCAGACCGGCTCGTAAGCGATTACCATCTGTTCAACCGCGGTTTGGGGTTCCACCCCTTCCAGTCCCGTTTGAAGCTGGGTTTCGATCACTTCCCACGTCTTTCCGGTTTGCCGCTGCTGCAGCGTTTCCCCGACGCAAAGAATGACCTGGAACCCGCCGGCGAGCGCGGTCTGGACTCTCCGGCGGACGGCGGCGTCCGATTCTCCGAAGAATTGGCGGCGCTCCGAGTGGCCGATGATGCACCAGCGGCACCCCAGCTCTTTGAGCATGGCCGCCGAAATCTCGCCGTTGAACGCCCCTTTGGCTTCCCAATGAATGTTTTGAGCGCCCAGCTGAACCGAGGACCCGGCCAGCAGTTCCGCCATTTTGCCCAGCGCGGTGAACGGCGGGCAAACGACCACGTCGATCTTGGAAGAAAATTTGGACACCAGCGGAAGAAGCTGGCGCAGCAGAGAGGCGCCCTCCTCCAGTGTGCCGTTCATTTTCCAATTGGCCGCGATAATCGGCCGGCGGGATGATGAGGCGGTCATTTTTTTGGGGCGCCGCCACCCCCGGCAGCGTGCGGCCTTCCAGAAATTCCAGACTGGC
>CAZKNC010000202.1:0-3010 GCA_964553935.1 uncultured Planctomycetia bacterium
CTCGATTCCGTTGCCTGCGTGAGTATACGCCTCAGTTTTTCTTTCGCGCGAGTTACTCCCACGTAGCAAAGACGCCTTTCCTCCTCAAGTTCGTCTTCGTGTATTCCTATAAGGGCTCTTGCGTGAGGAAGAAGGCCCTGCTCGCAGCCCGCGATAAAAACAACCGGAAACTCAAGTCCCTTAGCGGAGTGAAGGGTCATGAGGTTTACAAGGTCTTTTTCATATACGATGCCATCTGTATCTTGCGCGAGCGCCGCTTCTTCAATAAGCAGTGCCGTCGCTTCATGCGCGGGCAGACTCCCGTATTTAATGCAGACAGAAAAAAGCTCCCGAACATTGTCCCACCTTTCCTCTCCCCTTTCGGTTCCGTCCCGTACCTATTCTTCAAAGCCCGTATTTTTTATCACATACCCCAAAAACTCCGGGAGTTTGAGCATTTTTGATTTTTCAGTAAAGTCTTCGACGAGTGAATTTAGAATTGAGAATTTAGAATTTCGAATTTGTTTCGAATTTCGCCCATTCGACAGGCTCAGGGCGTCCTGAGCGTGAGTCGAAGGACGGATTTCGGATTTCGGATTTAGAAACCTTGTGGGGATATCGAGCAATCTATTCATCGCCATAGCGTCCTCTCTATTCAGGCATAGTCTAACCCAGGCAAGTATGCCTTTTATTTCTTTTCGCTGATAAAATTTTATTCCCCCCACGATTTTATAGGGGATGCCAGCGCGAAGAAAGGATTCTTCAATGGCGCGTGATTGGCTGTTTGTGCGGTAGGGCACGACAAAATCCCTAAATGTGTAAGACGCCGCGGCCGTAAGACGCTCAATTTCGGAGACTATAAAATTTCCCTCCTCTTTTTCGTCAGAGAGCTCACACGCCGCGATGCGATCTCCCTTGCCTTTTTCTGTCCAGAGATTTTTTGAGTACCGGGCGTTATTCGCTAAGATGATGCTCGTTGCCGCATCAAGGATATTTTGGGTGGACCTGTAATTTTGTTCCAGAGTGATTACTTTCGCGTTCGGCCAGTCTCTTTCAAAGCGGAGGATATTCCTGTAATCTGCTCCGCGAAATGAGTAGATGGATTGGTCCATATCTCCAATGCAGTAGAGGTTTGAGTGATGTTGGGCTATGATGTTTGCGATTTTGTACTGAAGGCCGTTTGTATCCTGAAACTCGTCCACAAGGACATGATGAAATTGGGATTGGTACTTTTTGCAAATTGCCGGGTTTTCTTCCAAAAGTTCCACGGTTTTCACGAGCAAATCGTCAAAATCCATCGCGTTGTGAGCCGTAAGTTGTGTTTGGTAGGCCGCGCGCACCTTCTCTGCCTGTTTAAGATAGGGGCTTTCGCGCGTCTCGCCCGGAGTGATTTGCCCATTTTTCATGGAAGATATGATGGCGCGGATTTTTGCCGGGTTCCATTGTTTTGTATCCATCGCCATATCTTTCATGACGGTTTTGACGAGAGCAAGCGCGTCCTCTTCGTCGTAGATGGTAAACTCTGCTGTATATCCAAGCGCTCGCGCCTCTTTACGCAGAATTCGCGCGCAAATACTGTGAAACGTGCCAATGGAAGGAGGAGTGTGCCCCGCTTCTAGAAGTTTACGCACGCGATTTTTTATCTCTTCGGCGGCCTTGTTGGTAAAGGTGACCGCGAGAATTTGGGAGGGCGGAACCCCTCTGGATAAAAGATAGGCTATTCGGTGGGTCAGGGTTCTTGTTTTGCCGGAGCCGGGTCCCGCGACAACCAAAACAGGGCCGGAAATTGCCTCGACCGCCTCTTTCTGTTTTGGATTGAGACCCTGAAGGATATCCATACATATCCACAGCCTAGTTTACCCTGAGCGGAGTCGAAGGGCTTGACAGGAAAACGCCTCGGGGGTAGGATGTGTCTATCCAGCCGTTAGGCTGATTTTTGTTAGCTAAAGCTAAAAAGTATCATATTCGTACTTCTTGCACAATTAAACCGCGAATGTGCCGAACGGGCATAGTTTTGCTCTTTTTCGCGTTTCTCGTTTTGTTTCCGCACGTTGCCTCTGGGCAACGAGGGGGCGCGGGCTCTTTGGGGCCGCATTCAAGCCTTTTGTTCTTGCAAGGCGCGCGGAACCCCAACGCATTTTATAGGCAGGGCCCCGCGCCGTATGGCGCAGGACAAGGCCCTACTGAGCCCTCGCTTGCCTCTGTGGGTGGCAGTTCGCTTATCAAGAGCTCTTCCCCGTTGACAACAATAGCCTCTTTCGATAGCGGCGCCGAGGTTATCACATATATTGTTCAGCAGGGTGACGCGCCATCCATTATCGCGGCCTCTTTCGGTATTACTACAAACACCATCCTGTGGGCTAACAATCTCTCTGACGGCAAGTTTATCAAGCCGGGAGATACGCTCGTTATTTTGCCTGTTTCCGGAGTTCGGCACAAGGTTAAGATAGGAGATACGATTTCAGGCATTGCGAAACTTTATAGGGGAGATGCCCAAACCATTATTGATTTTAATGATCTTGGAGGAGACGCGAGCATTGTTGAGGGAGATTACATTATTATACCAGATGGTCAGATGCCCGCGCGTTCATTGGGGAAATATGTTGCCCGCTACTCGCCCTATTCGCTCAATCTCGACGACTACTTCATTCACCCGACTGCCGGCGTTGGATACCGTTCGCGCGGCCTTCATCCGCACAACGCGGTGGACTTAGCAGCGCCTTGTTGGACTCCCGTATATGCCGCGGCTAGCGGCACTGTGGTCATTTCCGATGGAGTAGGTTGGAATGGTGGTTATGGAAAGTATGTTAAAATTGAACATCAAAACGGCACTCGGACCATATATTCCCACGCGATTCAAAATCAAGTGCAAGCCGGGCAGCATGTCGCGCAAGGAGAGCTCATTGCTTATATGGGCTCCACCGGTCGTTCGACCGGCTGCCACGTGCATTGGGAGGTATATGGAGCGTTAAATCCCCTACGATAGGCCCTATAAGTCTTATGGGTCTAATTGGACCTATTGTATTTAATA
>CAZKNC010000203.1:0-3004 GCA_964553935.1 uncultured Planctomycetia bacterium
AAGCTATCGGCCGGATTACAAGGATGGCGAGCAGAAACGGGATTTTCTCTGCGTGAAGGATGCCGCGGAGATGACGCTGCATTTCGCATTAGAAAACCCGGCCGCCGGAGGCCTTTACAACGTGGGTTCCGGGCAGGCCCATACCTGGCTGGAGCTTGTCGGCGCTTTGTTTGCCGCTCTCGGGCGCAAGCCGGAGATCGAGTTCATCGAGATGCCGGCCGAAATACGGGAGAGATACCAGTACTTCACTCAAGCCGATATTTCCAAACTTCGGGGAACCGGTTACGTCAAGCCGGTGACGCCGCTGGCCGAAGCGGTGCGCGACACCGTGCAGAATTACTTGGTGCCCGGCCGCCGGCTGGGCGGGTGAATTGCTCAAAAGTTTCAAGCCGCTGGTTGACCGCCGGTCCCGCGTGCTGATCCTGGGCACGATGCCGGGTCCCGTGGCGCTGGCCCGGAGGGAATATTACGGTTTTCCCGGCAACCATTTCTGGCCGATCATGGCCCGGCTGTTCGGTGCTCGGGAACCGCTGGCGTATCCGCGGAAAGTTCGGCTTTTGAAGAAGAACCGGGTGGCCCTCTGGGATACGATTGCTTCGTGCGAGCGGGCCGGAGCCAGCGACGGGAAAATCCGCCGCGTGGCCGCCACCGATGTCCCCGCGCTGATCCGCCGTTATCCCGGGATCCGGGTTGTTTTCTTGAATGGGCGGCTGGCTGAAAAACTGTATCGGAAACATTCGGCGCATCGGGTTCGCCTGCCGACGATCACACTGCCTTCGACCAGTCCGGCGCACGCGGCGATGAGTTTTCAGCGCAAGCTGAAGGCCTGGAGCGTCGTTAAAAAACTGTCAGGAGTCTGAACATGGAGCTCTCCGTTTTTCAGCTGATCCTTCAGGCCAGCTTTTTCGTCAAACTGATCCTGGTCGTTCTCCTGGTTTTATCCGTTGCTTCGTGGGCGATCATCGCGCACAAGTACGACCGCCTGCATAACGCTTCCCAGGAGTCGGAAGCGTTTCTGGAAGCGTTCGTTTCCCTGCAGGATATTCATGAGCTTCACCAGAGGGCACAGGCGTACGGGGGCAGCCCGCTGGCCCGTCTGTTCCGAGCCGGCTATGCGGTTCGCGGGACTGGCCGAAAGGAAGGGCTTGAGCGATTGCTCCGGCGGCAGGCCGCGGTGGAGTCGGAGCGGCTGCACGCCTATCTGACGTTCCTGGCGACGACGGCGTCCACCGCTCCGTTCATCGGTTTGCTGGGCACGGTGTGGGGCATCATCAACGCGTTCCGCGGGATCGGCGCGGCCGGTTCCGCTTCGCTGGCGGTGGTGGCACCCGGCATCGCCGAGGCGCTGATCACCACGGCGGCCGGCCTGGCCACCGCGATCCCCGCGGTGATGGCGTACAATTACTTCATTGGGTGGGTCCGGAAGCTGTCGGTGGAAACAGAAGACTTTTCCGACCAGCTGGAGGATTTGTTATCAGGGAAGGGTTCATGGGGGCCGGACGAAGTGTCCAGCCGCTGGCCGAGATCAACGTCACGCCGATGGTCGACGTGATGCTGGTGCTGCTCGTGATCTTCATGGTGGCCGCCCCCCTGCTGGAGCAGGGGATTGAAGTCCACCTGCCCAAAGCCGCGACGGGCCAGTCGTTTTCCGATTCCAGTCCGGTGATCACGCTCGACCAGAAGCGGACGATCTATTTCAACAAAAGCGTGGTTTCGCTGAAGGAGCTGCGCCGGAAACTGGCCGGCCTGAAAAGCGGCCAGCCGATCGTGATCCGCGTCGATAAGTCGGCCCGCGTCAAGGAAATGATGGAACTCTGGGACCTCTGCCGCGACGCCGGGTTCCCCCAGGTCCGCATCACCACCCTGCCCGAATAGTCCCCGGGATTCAGATGTATTCTTTTGTATTTCTTTGTAGTTTTATGTAGATGGTATGCTATCCTTGAATAGGAGTCAGGAGGTGCCCAAAGTGATTAAGCCCATGTCTGTCCGGTTGCCCGATCAAGTGATGGATGCTTTGAACCGGGTAGCATCCGAAGTAGATCGGCCACGTTCTTATGTGGTCCGCAAGGCCGTAGAGTCCTATTTGGATGAGTATGCGGAATATCGGGTGGCGCAGGATCGCCTTCTCCATAAGGGCGATAAGATCATCTCCGGAAAAGAATTGCGCAAACGACTTGGCCTCTGAAGTCCGCTATAAATCCTCAGTTGAACGCGATCTCAAGAAAATCGACAAACCGACCGTTTCCCGGTTGCTTTCCAAGCTGGAGCAGGGATTGTCTTCCAATCCGAACGCCGGGGAAGTCCTTCGGGGGGAATTCCGAGGAATGTTCAAATATCGGATCGGGGACTACCGCATTATTTACACCAGAATACCTGAGGGCGTCTTGGTCCTCAAAATCCGCCATCGCCGCGACGTCTACCGCTAGCTGTTTCCGGGCTTGTCAAGGGCCGATATTCTGCTAAAATAGAGCAGGATTTTTCCACCCAGGAATCTTCCCTAACACCCATAAGTTAAAGCGCAAACCATGGCGACCAATTTGAGAGAACGCTGTTCCTTCTGCGGCCGGGGCCGCGAGCGGATCCACAAGCTGTTCAGTGGACCCGGCGGCATCTACATTTGTGACCTTTGCGTCAAGCTGTGCGGCCAGATCCTGACCAAGGAAGAGGAGCTCAGCAAGACGCCGAAGCGCGCTCCCAGTCTGAAGGAGCTTCCCAAGCCGGCCGAGGTTAAGCAGCAGCTGGATCAGTACATCGTAGGGCAGGAGCGGGCCAAGCGCCAGCTTTCCGTGGCGGTCTACAACCATTACAAGCGGATCTGGGGTCCGCCGTCCGACGATGATGTGGAGCTGGAGAAGTCCAACATCCTGCTGATGGGGCCGACCGGCTGCGGCAAAACGCTGATGGCTCGGACGCTGGCCAAGATCCTGGACGTTCCGTTCGCGCTGTGCGACGCGACGCCGCTGACCGAGGCCGGCTATGTGGGCGAGGACGTGGAAAACGTCCT
>CAZKNC010000204.1:0-1433 GCA_964553935.1 uncultured Planctomycetia bacterium
TTCCACCAACGGCGACACGCAGCTGGGCGGCACCGACATGGACCAGGCGCTGATCGACTACATCGCCGAAGAGTTCAAGAAGGACAGCGGCATCGATCTGCGCAAGGACCGGATGGCCACTCAGCGGGTCCGGGAAGCCGCCGAGAAGGCCAAGATCGAGCTGTCCAACGTGCTGCAGACCGACCTGAACCTGCCGTTCATCACTGCGGACGCCCAAGGTCCGAAGCACCTGACGCTGACGATCACGCGCGCCAAGCTCGAGGAGTTGGTCCGGCCGCTGATCGACCGCTGCCGGCATCCGATGGAGCAGGCGATGAAAGACGCCAAGCTGACCGCGGAGCAGGTCGACAAGGTGATCCTGGTTGGAGGCCCCACCCGGATGCCGATCGTCCAGAAGTTCGTGGAAGAAATGGCCGGGACCAAGAAGGTGGTGCGCGGCATCGACCCGATGGAATGCGTTGCGATGGGGGCCTCCATTCAGGCGGCCGCGCTCAAAGGCGAAATCAAGGACATCCAGCTGTTGGATGTGACGCCGCTGTCGATGGGTATTGAAACGATGGGAGGCGTATTCACCAAGCTGATCGAGCGCAACACCACGATCCCGACGCGCAAGGCGCAGATCTTCTCGACCGCCGAGGAGAACCAGCCGGCCGTGACCGTCCGCGTTCTTCAGGGAGAGCGGGCCATGGCCGCGGACAACATCGAGCTGGGCCGTTTCGACCTGGTCGGCATTCCGCCGGCCCCGCGCGGCGTCCCGCAGATCGAGGTGGCGTTCGATATCGACGCCAACGGTATTGTCCACGTTTCGGCCAAGGATATGGGAACAGGCAAAGAGCAATCGGTCCGGATCACTGCGCCGCACAAGCTCGACCAAGCTGAGATCGAAAAGATGGTGCGCAACGCCGACCAGTACGCCGACGCCGATAAGAAGCGGAAGGAAGAGGCCGAGATCAAGAACCAGGCCGATACGCTGGCCTACACGACCGCCCGGGCGCTGAAGGATTACGGGACCAAGATCCCCGAATCCGAAAAGAAACAAGTGGAGGAGAAGCTAAAATCCCTGCAGGAAGCGCTCAAGGGTTCGGACCTGGAGGCGATCCGCAAGGGAATGGAGGAGTTGACTCAGGTTTCGCATAAGCTGGCGGAGGAGGTGTACAAGGCCTCCGCTCAAAAGGGAGGAACCGCCGCGGGCGGTCCTCAGCCGGGGGAAGAACCTCAGGGGCCGCAGGAACCTCCGTCCGGTGACGGGCAGGGCGGCGACAAGGGCGACGTCATCGACGCGGAATTCAAGGTAGACGACGACAAGAAATAACAGATGGCGGTCGCGAAGAAGGATTACTACGAGGTCCTCGGCGTCCAGCGGGGGGCCTCTGCCGATGAGATCAAGCAGGCGTTCCGCCGCCTCGCGCTGAAGCACCACCCGGACCGCAACC
>CAZKNC010000204.1:1443-2985 GCA_964553935.1 uncultured Planctomycetia bacterium
GGCGGCGGGCTCGAGGACTTGTTCGAGTCGATGGGGTTGAGCGGTGTTTTCGGCCAGGCGCGCCGGGGAGGACGCCAAGGGTCGGGGGGAGCGCGTTCCGGCGCCGATCTCGAGGTTCTTCTTCAGATCGATCTGCCCGATGTGCTGAAGGAAACCGAGCATCCGATTCTTTTCCGGCGCCGGGAGGCATGCGGCGCCTGCCAAGGCAAGGGAAGCAAAAGCGCCGATGGGCAATCCACGTGTCCCGACTGCCAGGGACACGGCCAGGTACGGATGACCCAGGGGATCTTCACCATGGCGGCCGCTTGCCGCCGATGCCGCGGGGAGGGGGTCGTTATTCGGGATCCCTGTTCCAAATGTCATGGCGAAGGCAGGATGGCCGTCGAACGGAAACTCACCGCAAAGATCCCAGCCGGTGTGGAATCCGGAATGCGGCTCAAGCTCTCGGGCGAAGGAGAGGCCGGAACCCGCGGCGGCCCGCGCGGCGATCTGTACGTGCTGATTGAGGTGCGTCCTCATCCGTTTTTCCACCGGGAGGGACGGGATCTGTTGTGTGAGGCGCCGATCCGAATGACACAGGCGGCTCTCGGCAGTGAGCCGAAACTGCCGACTTTGGATGGGGAGACCGTTTCGATCAAGGTACCGCCCGGCACGCAGTCGGGGCAGGTGCTTCGTGCGCGCGGCCTCGGCGTTCCGGCGCTCCGGGGCGGGGGGCGGGGGGATCTGATGGTCCGCGTGGCGGTGGAGATTCCTCAGCGGCTCACGCCGGTTTTGAGGAAACAACTTGAAGAATTCGAACGTTTGAGCGATAAAGGTGTTTTTCCAGGGATCGAACGGTTCTGGGAACAAATCCGAAAGTGGATGAGATAAATGCCGACCTACGAATACGAATGCCGTTCCTGCCGTCATCGGTTTGATCGGCTTCAGTCGATCACCGCTAAATCCGCCGCGGCCTGCCCCCAATGCAAGGGAACAGCCAAACGGCTGATCTCCGGCGGAGCCGGCGTGCTGTTCAAGGGCAGCGGGTTTTACGCCACCGATTACCGATCTTCCAAATACAAGAAGCAGGCCGCTTCGGAATGCAAAAGTGACAGCCCGAAGAAAGATTGCGGCGGTCCCTGCTCGAAGTCTTCCTCATAAACCGGATGCCATTCGTCGAACCGTTTAAGGGTCTTCGGTACGATCCCAAACGAGTCGGTTCGCTGGCCCGGCTGGTGACCCCGCCCTACGACGTGATTTCCCCCGAAGGACAACGGGCCTGCTACGGCCGGCATCCCCTTAACTTTATCCGCGTGGTGTACGGCAAAGGGAGCAATCCTTATCGGCGCGCGCAAGGGACCTGGGTCCAATGGCTGCGTTCGGGCGTTTTGAAGAGGGATGAGAAGCCGGGTGTTTATCCCTATGAGCAGGCCTACCGGGCCGGCGGCAAAGTCCATCGGCGGCTGGGGGTCATCGCGCTGGTCCGCTTGGATTCACGCGTTTATCCTCACGAGAAAATTCGCGGAGGACCGAAGCAGGACCGGCTTCATTTGATGAGGGCGG
>CAZKNC010000205.1:0-2964 GCA_964553935.1 uncultured Planctomycetia bacterium
CATGGTCTATGGTTCCAACGCCGAATATAAACTGGTCGAACGGGGAAAGTTTGTCCCTACGTCTCTAAAGCGTTCCAGGGTAGATGCCGGTTCCCATATGGGGGCTTCCAGCCACATCCAGGACAGCCACATTCCATCCAAGGTGGATGTGGCGCACGGTTCCAATTTACAGGCCATCCTTTTGTTGGAACCTCCCGTTTCAGAGAAAGAGCAGGCCAAAGGCGGTTTGGTTCGTTTGGACCGGCTGGAACTTGTTGGCCAGCGGCGGGAAGCGGATCGGATCCTCTCGGAGGCAACGGTGGTTCGCGCCAAAGGGACGCCGGAAGAACAGGAACGGCTTCGCGGCGTCATTATTCGGGACAATACCGATGTCCGGAGAATCTCAGCGCGGGTTGAGTTTTTGCTGGCGCCCGGTGGGGGGATCATTTTAGAGGGGGAAGAAACCGAGATTCAGGATGAGGTCCGTTTGTACGATGGGGTGAGAATCACTTCCTCCGCCATTTCCAGGATGACGATGGTTTTGGACGATTCCTACGTCAAGAATTCCGACATCGGTGAAGGCAATACCATCGCGCTGGGAGCGCCGGTTCTGGACCGCGGCAAGGAGCGCTACCTGCTGGAGAATGTCAAAACCGGAAAGAATGTGGTCGTTGCCCGCTCGACCGTCAAAAACTATCAGCTGGAAGATGGGGTTCAGGTACGGGACGAATCGACGCTGATCGCTTCCGATGCCCCGGCGTTCGGCATGCGGGACGAAAAACGAGCACCCGTCCAGATCATCATCGGCTCCGAATGGAAGGGGCATACCCGCGTGCTGAATCCTTTTATGCCGACCTCGGCGGCCCCCTACATCGTGGATGGGCAGGACCGGCCGGTGGAGCTGACCTTCGACCAGATCGCGCGTCTCCTGCTCTTTACCCAGGACAATGGTCAATACCAGGGTCTTTGGAGGGGGTATGCCGCCCAATACGAGAACGTTCTGCAGGGCAAGGCCCAAACCAAAACCCGCGTTCATAAGTCGGATGTGGCCATGGGAAGGGTAGGCGCGGATACGCAGATCACCCACGGAGAAATCCTGGACGGCCTGATCGGTTCTTCAGCCGTGATCGACGGTTCCGAAGGGATCGTTTACGTTACCCGGGCCACGATTGATTCCTCTCCGGAACGGCCGACTCGCCTAACATCGGGTGCTCAGATCAAAGAATCGTTCCTGCATGCCGGCAGTTCCGCTCGGGATGGAGTGACACTGGAACAGTCGATCGTGTTTGAATTTGCCGCGCTGGGCCATCACGCGCAGGTGAAACAGTCGGTCATCGGGGCGGTCAGCGAGATCGATCATGTTCAGGTGGAACACTCTCTGTTGGGTCCTTTCTCGGTGGCCCATCATCCATTCGGCGACATCCTCAGCACGGTAGCGCCGCGCGGGAAGATGAACTTTTCCCATAAAGCGTCGGTTGGAAGCAACCACGACGCGCTAAGATCCCGGTGGGCGAATTTGTCCAGCGAAATATTCTACGGTTCAGGCACGAGTGTAAAATTCCCAACGAATTTTTCCAGGGCACCCTTTGGGGTCATCGGCATGGATGTCACCGTGAGGCCTCAGGCTTTAGGACACCCGTTCTGGATGATGGTGGGTCCTTCAGAAGGCACGGAAGGGCTTAATGAAATCTGGCCGGGGGCCCTTCTCTGGAAGGCCTTCATGGCCATCACCATGCGCAACGACATGAAGTACCGACAGCGGGCGGCTGAGGCGGGAGAGTCTCAGAACCTGCGGCCCATGGACATGCACACCTTCCGGTCGGACGTCATGCTCTGCTGTATGAAATCGATGGAGGAGCTTTCCCAACCCCCGAACGACATCCGCGGGAAGCAGGAGACGATCCGGAAAGCGGTTGAAGCCGGGGATGCTTCCGCCGCTTTCCGGGAAATCCTGTCTGTATTGGCGGCCCGCCAGGGGATCGCAGGATTAAAGCCGCTGGAGACGGCGACGGAGGCCGGGCAGCAGACCGCGGAACGCCTGGTCGGGCTGACCCAGGCCGTCCAGGGAGGGAACGTCCAGCAGGTCTTGGACATCACGCGGGATCTTCTTCAGGATTCCCGGATCGGTCTGGTTTTTCACGAGCCGCAGATGAGGGCTCTGCGGAGTTTTCGGGTGAGGGTGGTGGAAGCGGAGTCGGAATGGAAGAAGGTGGCGGGGTCCAAAAACGCCGAACCTTTGCTGGAAACGGTCCGCTGGAAAGAATGGTATCGCGGTTCTCCGACGGACGACCCGGAAAAAGGCGGTTATTTCGATTACGCCGGGTTGGGTGATAACGCCATGAGTGAATCCTCGCGCCGGTCGGCCCTGGCCCACTACAACCGGTATCTGCAGTGGTATTTCCTAAGGGTTCTGCTTCAGCGTTTGGAGGCCCTTCGGCAGACGGAAACGGTGAGCGGCTGGGAGCGGATTCATGAAGCGCTGGCCCGGCCCTTTTTCACTGGTGAACAGAAACTGGTGACCGACTACGTAGAAGCCCAGCGGCAATGGAAATTCAAAGAAGCCGATGATCACAAAACCAAGCTGCGCAAGATCTGGAGCCGCCTGCCGGAATCCCAGCGCCGGCTGGGGATTCCCGAGGGAACCAGTGATGAAAACGCGCTGGACCTGGCGATCGAGCGGGACTGGGTTTTGGCCCGGTTCGGCGGGGTGTTCACTCAGCCGTTGGAAACCTGGAACCAGCAGGTTCAGGAAACGACGGGGATGTCCGCCGCCGATTTCGCGGGCGGGGTCTCGCACCGGATCGAGGATTGGAAGCCGGAGGACCTGGACGCCCACCTGAGTCTGCTGCGGGCTCTTTCCCTCCTGATGGAGCAGGAGATGGCGTACGGCGCCACCGAGCGAGGCATGCAGGAAGCCCAACGGATCATTCCGGATTGCCGAGATCAGCTTGTTCGGCCCCGAGATTCCGCGCAACGGCAACGACC
>CAZKNC010000206.1:0-2951 GCA_964553935.1 uncultured Planctomycetia bacterium
TCGGCGCAGCAGTTCTTCGGCGCGCGCGCTCGCGGAATCGTAGGCGGAATCCGGCGTTTCTGAGGGATCCACGGTCACGATCGCCCAAAGCCAGCCTTCCGCGTGATCCAGAACCACCGTTTCATCGCAGAACAAAAAGGCGATCTCCGGAAGCGGCAGGTCGTTCTCAGCCGCGGCGGGAATCGCCTCAAACAAGCGGACTGCGTCGTAAGAAAAATAGCCGACCGCTCCCCCGACAAAAGGAGGAAGCCCGGGCACGGAAACCGCTTTTCGCCGGTCCAGAAGTTCCTGAAGTGTTTCCAGCGGGTCGGCTTCAAACCGCTCGCTGCCGGTCTGAAAAATTCGCTCGATCTCCCGGCCTCGAGCCGTAAAGATTTCGACCGGATCCCCGGCAAGGATGCTGTATCGACCGGTGATCGGATGCGGACGAGCCGACTCCAGCAAAGCGGACGAGGCAGTGAACGCCATCGCCTCAAAGATCGACTGGGCGTCCAACTCCAGCGGGAGGCGCACGGCGACGGGAATCCGGCGTCCTAAGCGGGCCCAATTCTTGAATTGTCGTCGAGTGGGGAACACAGCTTTTTTCATTATACGCTGAACCGGAAGTGCATGAGGTCGCCGTCGGCAACGACGTACTCTTTCCCTTCCAAGCGCAGCTTGCCCTGGTCCCGAGCCGCCGTTTCCGACCCGCAGGCCAGAAAATCGCCGTAGCCGATCACCTCCGCCCGGATAAATCCCCGCTGCATGTCGCTGTGGATCTGGCCGGCGGCCTCCGGAGCGGTGGCTCCTTTCCGGATCGTCCAAGCCCTGTTCTCCTTGGGCCCGACGGTGAAAAAAGTGATCAGCCCCAGCCGTTCATAGCCGGCCCGGATCAGGCGGTTCAGGCCCGGCTCCGTCAGCCCGATGGCCGCTAGAAATTCGGCCCGCTCTTCTTGCGTCTCGAGCGCCGCGATCTGTGCTTCGATCGCGCCGCAGATCGGCACCACCGGCGCTCCTTCGGCGGCGGCGATCTTCCGAACCTCCTGAAGCAGAGGGGAGCTGCCGCCTTCGGCCTCTTTTTCGCCGACGTTGGCGACGTAAAGCACCGGTTTGGCGGTCAGCAGATTCAATCCCCGGAGAAGCTCCTGCGCTTCCGCGGAAAATCCGGCCGCGGCAATCCGAGCGGGGATTCCGTCATTGAGAGGTTTGAGAAGTTTCTGGTAGAAATCCAGCGCAGCCGCCGCTTTCTTGTCTCCGGCTCGGGCCTGTTTCTCGACCCGGGCGATGGCCGCGGAGACGATTCCGACATCTCTCAAGGCCAGCTCCGTATTGATGACGTCGATGTCCCGGCCGGGGTCCACGCCGCCGGAAACGTGGACCACGTTGTCATCTTCGAAACAGCGGACCACGTGGGTGATGGCTTCCACCTCGGCGATATGGCCCAGGAACTGATTGCCTAAACCCTGCCCTTCACTGGCCCCCTTCACCAGGCCGGCAATGTCTACGAACCGCATCGTGGTGGAAACCACCTTTTCCGTCGGGACGAGTTGGGTCAGAGCGCCCAAACGGGGATCCGGAACCGGGACGATGCCGACGTTCGGGTCAATCGTGCAGAACGGGTAGTTGGAGGCGGCGACGTTGGCTTGCGTGAGCGCATTGAAGATCGTGGACTTGCCGACGTTCGGGAGCCCCACGATCCCACAGCTGAATCCCATCCAAACTCCTTTCGAAAGAACCCTCATTGTATCAGACCCTATTTCACAACGCTTAAGCCGTTCAGGCCAGAAGAGGGGTTCACGAACGCTTGCCGCGCCCACCGTGCGCGGCTGCGCTCCGCTTCGGAAATCGCTCGTCGCGGCCAGGAAAGCATCCCGCGACACCTTGGTCGCTCATTCCTCAGAGGTCGTTCACCCCGCACCCGTCCCTCCGGCCCTAACGTGGGAGGCGGCCGGACCCCGCGACGGGGTTGCCCGGTGCGGCACATCCGCAGGCCGGTTACCTTGAATACGCCCTCAGAGACCGGCCGAGGACTAAGGGAGTCCCGCATCAGCGGGACGAACGGTGCCAAACCGGGCACCCCGGAGCGGAGGACGGCCGGTGGACGACAAGCGGTCGAGTGCGGTAAAAAAGAACGGGCCCCAGCTGGAACTCCCAACCAGGGCCCGAGACGAACGAGAATTCTTAGATCTTACGGAACGTAATCCGGGATGACGTGGAAGCCGTTCCCGTTGCCGTTTCCATTGCGGTGGGCTTTCACCGGACCACCCGCGGGAACCAGCTCCGGAGCACCCACCCCGGGCTCGTAGTACGTGTAAATCTTCCCCTCGAAGTTGCGCAAGGTCACCACCCCGTCCTTGGCGGAGATCACGTACTGGGGTGCGAGCGGGATCTTGCCTCCGCCGCCGGGGCCGTCGACCACGTACGTCGGAACGGCGTAGCCGCTGGTGTGTCCCCGTAAACTCTCCATGATTTTGATCCCCGTCTCTACGGAAGTCCGGAAATGCGTGATCCCCTGTGCCATGTCGCACTGATAAATGTAGTAGGGTCTCACGCGAACTTTCAGAAGCTCGTGCATGAGCTTCTTCATCACTTCCGGGTTGTCGTTGATCCCGCGCAGAAGCACCGTCTGCGAACCGAGCGGAACACCGCTTTCGGAGAGCATGTCCATCGCCCGCCTCAGCCGCGGAGAAACTTCCTTCGGGTGGCAGAAATGGAGACTCATCCAGATCGGCTTGTACTTTTTGAGAACCTCGCAGAACTCCGGCGTCACGCGCTGAGGCATCGTCACCGGCGTGCGGGACCCGATCCGGATGAATTCCAGATGCGGGATTTCCCTCAAGCGGGCCAGAACCTGCCCGAGCCGCGCGTCCGTCATCATCAACGGATCGCCGCCCGAGATTAGAACGTCGCGCACCTCGGTATGCTGGCGCAGATACCCGAACGTCTTCTCGTACGCGCCCATCAGCCCCTGG
>CAZKNC010000207.1:0-2934 GCA_964553935.1 uncultured Planctomycetia bacterium
AGCGGAAGCAGCAGCGGGATCGGTCGATGTCCGCTCAGCACATCTCCGTTTTTGGAGACCAGGTGATAAGGGCGGTGCGGGGTCTCCGTGGTCATCCCGGGAACGATCACACGCACGCGCGGATCCTCGAACGGGACCAGTTCAATCTGCCCGCGACGATCCCGCCGGCGCACCCAGTCCGCGAAACCGACGCAGAGAGAGCATTCCCCATCATAGAGGAGGTGGTACGTCGGCTCAGACTTCATCCAATAATTCCGCGGGAAAAATGTTGCCGCGGTTGAGCAGGCCTTCCGGATCGAACGCTTTCTTCACGCGGGCCATCTGCCTCAGACCTTCGCGGCCCACCATCATTTCCAGGTAAGGGATCCGAATCTTCCCGATGCCATGCTCCGCCGAGATGGTTCCGCCCCACTGCACGAATTGCTTGGCCATGCCGGCATAGGTCTCCAGGGCCCGGTTAAATTCCTCGGTGCTCTTGGGCAGGAAATTCACGTGAAGATGGCGGTCGCCGAGATGGCCCCAGATCAAAAATTCCACCGGCTGTTTCGGCAGTTCCGTCAGGTAATAGCTCAGCATTCCTTTGGCGTAAGGAGCCGGAACGGCAAAATCAGTGCCGATCTTTCGGAATCCGTTTCGGGCGGTTTGCTCGTTCACCAACATCGGTAGATCGACCCGGAGCCGGCGGAACATCTGCAGGTCCTGCTCCTGCCGGGCGAACCAGCAGTCGGACGGCCGGGCGTTCATTTCTTCGGCCCGGCGCGTCCAGCCCTGCAGAAGCGTCTCGTAATCCGAGGCGCCGCATTCCCGCTGGAAGTACAGCGCGCCGCCCGCTCCGCGCGGAAGGTCCGGATGTTTTTTAGAGAGGAAAGCCAGGGCCCGGCTGTCAAAAAACTCCAGCGCGCGCGCTCCCATGCGCAGGGCCTCTTCCGAGAAGGCGAAGCAGTCCCACTCGGTGTCGAAGAACAGAATGCCGCTGAGGACCGCTTCCGGCTTGCGCAGGGTCTCGAGCTCGATCTCGGTCACGACACCGAGCGTTCCTTCCGCTCCGATGAAAAGATCGATGGCGTCCATGTCGGGTGAAGCGAAATAACCGGCGGAATTCTTCGTGGGGGGCATTCGGTAGGTGGGAATCGGAATCGAAAAATCGGCCACCCTCATTTCACCGCGGCGCAGTTCCAGCAGATCCCCTTGCGGCAGAACGATCCGCAGGCGGCGCACCCACCGGCGGGTCGCTCCGTAGCGAAGCGACCGGGGTCCCGACGCGTTGGTCGCGACGTTCCCGCCCAGAGAGGCCCGGTTCTCTCCCGGATCGGGGGGATAGAACCGGCCGCGCGGTTCCAGCGCCTCTTCGAGCCGCCGCAGGGAAACGCCGGGCTGGACGATCGCGGTATTTTCCTGGATCTGGAGGATTCGGTCCATTCGTTCGGTGCAGAGGACCCTGCCTCCCTGCGGAACCCGGGCGCCGGTCAGGCCGGTTCCGGCTCCGGAGACGGTCACCGGTTTCTTTTGGCGGTAAGCTTGCCGAAGAAGGGAGGCAACCTCTTCTTCCGTTTCGGGAAACGCGATCGATTCCGCAGTTCCTTGAAAATGAGAGGCGTCTTTCAGATGCTCCGGATAAGCGGAAATAGGTTCCAGCTGCGGATCAGCCGCCGGCTCGGAAAGTTTTCGAGCGGGGATCAACGCCGGCGGGCCGTGACGACCGAAGACTTCATCAGCGCGTCGGCGGAGGGCGGGGAGAAACCGGCAGTGCCGCGGTGCCGCTCGATCAGCTCCACTACCGTGAACGGGTGGCCCCGCTTCACGTCGGCGGCCGTGAAAACCTGGCGCAGATCGGTCCCGCGCGCTCCGACGATCGGACCGGCGAAGCGAATGCCGTTCTTTTTCATCTCGAGGACCGCCCGCTCGATCTCCTCCACTCGGACGGCGATGTGGTGGAGTTCCCGGTCCGAGAAACGACGGACCCACGGCGGGATGACGCTGGTGTTGCCGCGCGGCCCTTTAAACGCCTGATCGATAAAAACCGCCGGAAGCCCCGGTTTCCGATAAACTTTCGCCCACCAATCGTCGTACTGCAGGAGACCGCTGATGCCCACGGTCTTGTCCCAGCGAAAGCCCAATCGGATAAACTCCTTGGAACGCCGATCCACGTCCAGGGTTCGGACCGTGATGTGATCCACCACGGGGAAAAGGCCGATCCCGGCCTTGTCCAGCCGCTCCTTCAAGACGCGGGCGGGATGGGAGTTCTTGACGAATCCTTCGATGTAGCGGCGAACGATCCGTTCGGTTTTGTCCATGCTTCAATTATAGCTGGAGGTTGCGCAGAATCTGTTCGGTGGAATGAGCCCGGTTGAGCGCATAAAAGTGAAGACCCGGGACACCGTACTTGAGAAGTTCTTCGCACAGCTGGGTGGCCTGTTCGATGCCGTACCAGACCGCTGCCGCGTCGTCATTCTCGACCTTGCTCAACTCTTTCTCAACCGCCGGCGGGATCGTTGATCCGCACAGCTTGGCGAATTTTCGGACTTGCGCGGCCGATAAAATCGGCAGGATGCCTGGAACGACCGGGGCCCGGATACCGGCTTTTTTCACCCAATCCATGAACTCGAAAAAATAAGCGTTATCCAGGAAGAACTGCGTCACGATGACACAGCCGCCGGCTTCTACCTTCCGCTGGAGATAAGCGATGTCCGCGGCCCGGTTTTTTGCTTCCGGATGGGTTTCTGGGAAGCCGGTGACGGCGATGGAGAACCAAGGATCCTTGCGGGCTTCCTCGATCAGCTCCGCCGACGAGGTGAAACCGTCCGGGTGCGGTTTGAAATCCGGCTGGTCCCGCGGCGGGTCCCCACGGAGGGCCAGCAGATTGTAGACGCCCGCGGCTTTGATGTGCTTGAGGTTTTCCCGCGTCTCCTCTTTGGACTGGCCGATGATGTTGAG
>CAZKNC010000208.1:0-2921 GCA_964553935.1 uncultured Planctomycetia bacterium
AAACGCTGCGCGATGGGTTTGCTGGAATCGTCGCGGACCCCGGCTATACCGAGAAAAACCGTTATGAGAAAGCGAAAGCGCTGTACGATCTGGTTTCTGAGCAGGTAAGCGAAACCGCTTAGTACGGTTTTGCCGGAAACACCCGTTGTTCAAAGAGCGCGCCTGAATCCTTCAGGCGCGCTCTTTATTATCTCGGCAATTCTATTCTTACCCGCTCAGCTTCAAGCGGCTGCGCCTGAAGACCTCATCGAGGAGGCCGAACAACTTGGCCTTGCAGATGATCCGACTTGGCTTCAATTGCTTCACTATGACCAAGCGGGGCGGCAGAGCGTGGTTTTGACGGACGATTTCTTCCTGTCTGCAAAGGGAAGAAGCGATCCTAAGGCTGAGCTGGCTGCCACCCTCAACGGATATTTTGCCCCGTGGGGCAAAAACGGTGATGAACACCCGCGCTGCAGGTTCCCTGCCCGGTATTTCTGGCTCTCCCAGCATCTTCCTTTACCCGATTACGACTTAAGGGAATCCCGATGTCGGAGCTTAAAAAGGTGGGCGTTATTGGACCGGGTCAAATCCGTCAGTCTGCTTCTGGTCAGCGGCTATTTCGGCAATCCGGCGTCAACCTTCGGGCACGCGCTGCTTAAACTCAATACGGACTCTGAGGACGACCGCCAAGGCCTGTTTGATTTGACGCTGAACTATGGCGCTCTGGTTCCGGAAAATGAAAACGTCCTGCGCTACATCGCCCGAGGGCTCTTCGGCGGCTATGAAGCGGGCTTCTCCGACCGATATTTCTACACCCAGGATCTTGTTTATTCGCGGACGGAGTTTCGAGACATCTGGGATTACCGGCTCGATCTATCCGACGATCAGCGCATTCTGTTGATCCTGCACATCTGGGAAATTGTTGGAAAGAAATTCGACTACTTTTTCCTGGAGAAGAACTGCGTCTATCGCCTCGCGGAACTGGTGGATTTGGTCCTCGATGAGGATTTGCTGCGGAATTCCCACCCCTGGTATGTTCCGGTGGAGTTGTTCCACCGCTTGAAAGAAATCGATCAAGCAAGGCGGCAACAAGGCAGGTCCCGCCTAATTCAATCCGTGCGGTACATTCCGTCCAGTCAGCGAAAACTGTACCACCAGTTAAAACGGTTGTCGCCGCCGGAGCTGGAGTCATTCAACACCAGTGTGCGGGCCGGGACCGAGACGATGTCGACCCCCCTTGAAAAATTAACGCCGGATCAGAGGATTTCAGTTTTAGACGGCTTGCTTGCATACCAACAATACCGCCTGATCGTTGAGGGGAACGAACCCGGATCGGGAGCCGCCCGGGAGGAAACCAAGGACCGCATTCTCCGAGCTCGCCTGCAGATGCCTCCCCGACCGGCGGATGAACCTGAGATCCCGGATCTGCGCTCACCCGCGGAGGGTTCCAGGCCGATGGAGTTAGGCATCGGCATTGCCCGTCGATTCAACGATGACTTTTTCCTTCGCTTGAATTGGTCGCCATTCAAAAAAGAGACGGTTGGGCAAAACAGCCTGGAAGGGGATGAACTCGTTGTGCTTGATTTTTCCATCGGTTTCTCTGCTGAAGACGATGAGGTTTTCTTCGATGAACTGGATCTGATTCGCGTTCTGAATTTAAGCACCTTGCCGGTTCAAGTGGTGGATGAAGGGCATTGGTCCTGGGCGCTGCGCCTTGGCGTGGATCGCATGGAGGTCAATGAAAGGGACGCGTACGACGGGGTTGCAAGCTTCGGTGCCGGGCATGCATGGAAATGGAACGAAATGATCACAAGCTATGGAATCGTTGATTTCGCAGCGCATACGCTCGATCCCTACGTCAGGTTACGCCCTTATTTGGGTTTGAAATTTGATCTGGGAAAGATGCAGGTTTGGGGTTACCTCGGCGCAGAAACTGTGGATTATCGCGCTAATTTGAGGGACGTTTGGGGAGGAAAACTGCAGTATCAGTGGAATGAGCGTTATTCGCTTCGCGCTGAATTCTCCAACGAAAATGCGACCCGTGTTTCTATCGGAATAAACCGGTATTTTTAGTGCGGGGGGCTGTTTTTTTATTGACGGGATATTGCTATTTCTGCATAATATTTGATCATGAAAATCAAACCTTTCTGGATCGCTCTCCCCCTGCTTGCTCTTACCATCGCAGCGTTTCTGATCGGCCGAGCTCTGACCGCTAAAGCGGTGCCGGTCCTGCCGCCGACCGGAGCGCCTGTCCGCGCGCCGCAGATGACGGAAGCGCATCACTGGCTCGATACCGGTTTCCGCTGGAGCATTTACAGCGAGAACGGCGAACTGCTGGAAGAGCTTGAGGAGTTGGAAAACACAACCGCACCCGCTTCTCTCATCCGTACTCAGTCATCCTTCGACAAGCCTGCCCGCCGACGGGTCAGTGGCGAGCTCAGGATGACCGGCGGTGCCGTTCGTGGTGAGCTTGTCGAACCACGAACAGAGCGCCCTGAGCCCACTATTCGCCAGGCACAGATGGCCGCCATCCGTTACGCCGAGGTCCGGCCGGAGAAAATCCAGCGCTGGCGCACCCTCGCCCAACTGAGGAACTTCGTTCCCCGCTTCACCCTCGGGCTCGACCGGGACAGCGATACCACCATCGGCTCCTCCAGCTCCGGCGGCAAGACCACCTTCACCGTCGGGCCGCAGGACGAAAGCTTAAGCGTGGATTTCGGCTTCACCTGGGACCTGGCCAATCTGGTCTGGGACTCGGCACAAACCTCCATCGACGTCCGGTCCCGGCTCATGGTCCAGCTCCGGCAAGACATCCTGGAAGAGACCACCCGCATCTACTTCGAGCGCCAGCGGCTGATGACCGAGTTCGAGGCCAGCCCGGCGGAGGATCCCCTGCTACAGAAGGAACGCTCCCTGCGCCTGGAGGAACTCACCGCCCA
>CAZKNC010000209.1:0-2909 GCA_964553935.1 uncultured Planctomycetia bacterium
AGTCGGCGCCCACGCGGCCGGAACCATGACCGATGAGCGTCTGCTGGATTTGGAACGGAAGGCCTGCCCGGGCGCCGGCGCCTGCGGCGGACAGTTTACCGCCAATACGATGTCGACGGCGATGGAGCTGTTGTGAATCTCGCCGATGGGGACCAATTCGATTCCGGCGATGGACCCGGAGAAAGACAAGGCGGCTTTCGCGGCCGGGCAGAGGGGGATGAAGCTGGTGAAAGAAGGGGTCACGCCGCGGCAGATCCTAACGCGCGAGGCGTTTGAGAACGCGATTGCCGGGATCGTGGCGACCGGCGGGTCGACTAACGGCGTTCTGCACCTTCTGGCGCTGGCGCGGGAGGCCGGAGTGGCGCTGGAGATTGAGGATTTTGATCCGATTTCAGCTCGAACGCCGATCTGGGCCGATATGAAGCCCTGGGGGCGATTCACCGCGCCGGACATGCACCGAGCCGGCGGGATCCGTTTAGTGGCCAAGCGTTTGCTGGATGCCGGAATCTTGAAGGGCGGCGCCCGAACGGTGACCGGCCGCACGATTGGCGAGGAAGCTCAGAGCGCTTTGGAAACGGCCGGGCAGGAAGTGATCCGTCCGCTGGACAAACCGGTCCAGCCGACCGGCGGATTGGTGATCTTGAAAGGGAATCTGGCGCCCGAGGGATGCGTGCTGAAAGTCGCGGGCCAGGCCAAGACCCTGTTCCGCGGGCCCGCCAAAGTTTTCGAGTGCGAAGAGGACGCGTTTGAGGCGGTGCATGCCTGCAAGATCCAGAAAGGCGACGTGGTGGTGATCCGCTACGAAGGGCCCAAGGGCGGCCCCGGCATGCGGGAGATGCTGGCGGTCACCGGCGCCATTGTCGGCGAGGGGCTGGGCGACTCGGTGGCTCTTCTGACCGACGGCCGGTTCTCCGGCGCGACGCACGGGCTGATGGCGGGCCATGTGGCGCCCGAAGCCGCGGTGGGCGGGCCGATCGCCGCGGTGCAGGACGGAGACGTGATCACCTTTGACGTGAACAAACGGGAACTTAATGTGGAAATCCCGAAACAGGAGTTTGAAGCGCGGTTGCGCAAGTGGTCCGCGCCCGAGCCCCGATACAAGACCGGGGTGATGGCGCGCTACGCGAAACTCGTTGGCTCGGCCAGCGAGGGAGCGGTATTAACCTAAACCTCCCGGAGAGCTACGCGGCCTAAGGTTGGGCTGCGGACGGCTGATGGGAAACAAGGAGATACGACGATGGCGAAGATGAAGGGCGCGCAGATTCTGGTGGAGTGTTTGAAGCGGGAAGGGGTGGAGATCGTTTTCGGCTACCCCGGGGGCGCCAACCTGCCGATTTACGACGCGCTGTACGATTCGGATTTGAAGCACATTCTGGTTCGGCACGAGCAGGGTGCCGCGCACATGGCCGACGGTTATTCCCGGGCGACCGGCAAGGTGGGGGTTTGTCTGGCCACTTCGGGGCCGGGAGCGACCAACCTGGTGACCGGCATCGCCACGGCGTTCATGGACTCGGTCCCGATCGTCTGCATCACGGGGCAGGTTCGCAGTTATCTGATCGGCAACGACGCTTTCCAGGAAGCAGACGTCTGCGGGATCACCCGCCCGATCACCAAACACAATTTCCTGGTCAAGAACGTTCACGACTTAGCCCGCACGATCCGGGAGGCGTTCTACATTGCCGGGACCGGCAAACCCGGCCCGGTGCTGGTGGACATCCCCGTCGATATCTCGCAGGCGGAGATCGAGTTCGAATGGCCCGAGAAAGTGGAAATCCGCGGCTACAAGCCCCAGCGGTTCATCGAGGGGCACCGGGGCCAGATCGACAAGGCCGCCAAGATGATTCTGGAAGCGAAGAAGCCGGTGATCTACGTGGGCGGCGGCGCGGTGATGTCAGACGCGACGGAGGAGATCCGGGAGCTCATCGATTTAATCAACGCTCCGGTCACGACGACCTGCATGGCGCTGGGTATTTATCCGGAGGACAAGCCGAACTCCCTGCGGATGCTGGGGATGCATGGCGCTGCTTCCACAAACTACGCGGTGCAGTATTGCGACCTTCTGGTGAACGTGGGCGCCCGGTTCGACGACCGAGTGACGGGGAAGGTGGAAACCTTCTCCCCGAAGTCGAAGAAGATCCACATCGACATCGACCCGGCTTCGATCGGCAAGAGCGTGGCGGTGGATGTGCCGATCGTCGGTGACGTCAAAAGGGTCTTGAAAGAACTGATCAAAGAAATCAAACTGCTCAAGAAGAAGCCCGATTACGACGCTTGGTGGGAGGAAATCCGCGGATGGCAGAAGAAGCATCCACTGAGCTACAACCAGCCCAAGGGCGGCAAGCTCAAGCCCCAGTACGTGCTGGAGGTGCTCTCGGACTTGACCAAGGGCGACTGCATCATGACGACCGACGTCGGCCAGCACCAGATGTGGGCCTGCCAGTTCTACCGGTGGACCCGGCCGCGGACGTACATCACTTCCGGCGGATTGGGCACCATGGGCTACGGCCTGCCGGCGGCCATCGGCGCGCAGTTCGGCAAGCCGAAGGAGCGGGTGATCTGCCTCACCGGCGACGGGTCGTTCGTGATGAACATCCAGGAGCTGGCGACCGCGGCGGACCACAAACTGCCGATTAAGGTGATCATCCTGAACAACGCCAACCTTGGCATGGTGCGGCAGTGGCAGGAGATGTTCTACAAGAGGCGCTTTTCTTACAGCGCCATACGCGCGCCGGATTTCGCCAAGGTGGCGGAAGGGTTCGGCGTGAAGGGTGCGACGATCTCCAAACCGGAAGAGGTGCGCCCGACGCTGGAGAAGATCCTGAGCGACAAGGAATGCTGGGTGGTCGACTGCCTGTGCGATGAGGAGGAGAAGGTCTTCCCGATCATCCCGCCGGGCAAGGCGATCGACG
>CAZKNC010000210.1:0-2900 GCA_964553935.1 uncultured Planctomycetia bacterium
GAGCTCAAAGAAAATTATCCGTTCGTCTGCACGAAGCCGCTGGACACGGCCCTGGAACTCTGCGTCGCCCAGGTTGCTGACAAGGTCGCGCTGCACTGTGCGGTCGAAGGAGCCCCGCTCCTCCAGGGTAATCCCAATCTTTGAGAGCGTGCAGAGGCATTCCGCGCGCTTGAAGCGCCGGAGGTGCGCGATCACCTCTTTCTCGGAGACGGTCTGATCATAGAGCTCTTCGTAGCCCGAGCAGAAGGCTACACCCCGAGGGGTGGCAAGCGGCCGCTGAGCGGCAGGGGCGGGAGCAGCCGCCGCGGGGACAAACAGCCCACCCACCTTGCGCCAAGGTTGGCGCATAAGAAACCGAAGGTTGAGGTCTCGGGGTGAGGGCGTAGGAATTGGGGATCCTCTTAGCGCCATCGGAGTGATGTTGCCTGACACCTGGCTTTACGGACTCCTTGAGACGCTCTTATGAATTGTACAGCTACTGAGTCCTCCGGTGTGCGGATCCTGACCAACCACCAACCGTTGATGATTTTCCTGGCCTTCACGGCAATACTCCTACGCAATCCTGACGCGGATTTCGCCCGAGAGCAGCTTGGGCAGCAGGGCGTCGCGGATGGCAGCAAGGATGCGGGATTCTGAAAGGTTCAGGGCAATGCGTTCGAGATGTGGCCTCACAAGCTTGGTATAACCTTCCATCTGTTTCTTAGGCGGAATCAATACCTCCATCGCCAACAGGTATTCGGGCTTGACACGCTGGTGACTACCCGATGTGCCTGTCACAAGTGAAGCAAAAACTTCGAGGAAAGAGCCGGAGTTGAATAAGCCGAAAAGGTACTCCCGCGAGACCCCGGCCTTGTGGACGGCCACCAGGAACTCCGTCGAACAAACCGAGCGCCGCTCCCCATTAACAGTAGGAATCCACACCCGCGGAATGCGCGGATTGAGTTTGCAAAGCAAAACAGCCTCGGGCGGCACGACAAACTTGTTGCTCTTGATCTGCCCACCGGCCTCTGGCTTCGGCAACCGCCCTTCGTCAAAAGCGGGAACGCTGTAGTGGTCGAAAGTCTCCTCCGGGAATTCGCCTGGGTTGATAGCCTCGCGACTGATCGTGGCAACGTCCTCAATCTTGCCCCATTCCCCTGCTGCCTCGGTTTCCACGAACCAGGATTTAAAGATCGCCTGGGCCATGGCTTCCAGCGTCTCGTTCATTCGGCGGTTCAGCTCGATCTTGTCATCCAGCGTGCCGAGGATGTGGGCGATGGCGCATTGCTCATCCCTATCTCGCGGGGCGCGAAGTGGTGCTTGTGTCATAGTCGAAGCACTAGCGTTTGGTTGCGCCGACTTATCGCCGAGGACACCGCCGATGAACGACCAGAATTGATCCGACCTCATATAGTAGGCCAGAAAACGCGGATCAAATTCAGGCCTCGCTTGCAGACGAACCAAATACGACGCGAATACCGCTTTGGGCGGTTTTCTTATGTAAGCGCTGGCGCCCGTCGATGCACCGGTACGCGCAACAACGATGTCCCCGTCGCGGAGTTGATACTTCGGGATAGCTTCATCGTCGACGGTGACATGCGGTACAGTTTTCCAGTCGATGTGCCCAGAAACGATGTCTGTGATTCGAAGGAATTTCGGCCCGTCCTGATGATCAGCCGCGGATGCTGTAAGGCCGTAATCGATGGAGGCGCACGCGTCAGCGAGTTTGCACTCGATCCATTTACCTGCCATACCCAAGTTCCTTCAAGTTACCGGAGATGGCGGCATCCAGCTTCGCGGCTTCGATCTGCTGCTCGCGTAGTCGCGTTGTAAGCCGTTTCATCTTCTCATCGAACGGTTCGCCGTCGTCCCCCTGCGCCTCAGCGCCGACGTAGCGGCCGGGGGTGAGAACGTGGCCGTGCTTCTGGATCTCCTCGAGAGTGGCGCCCTTGCAGAAGCCGGGTACATCTTTGTATTCGCCGGTTCCTTTCTCGCCGCGCCAGGCGTGATAGGTGCGGACGATCCGCTGGATCTCCTCGTCGGAAAGTTCCCGATGGGTCCGATCCACTAGGTAACCCATCTTCCTGGCGTCGATGAACAAGGTTTGGCCTCGGCGGTCCCGGAGCTTTCCGTTTTTCTTGTTGCGGGCTACGAACCAGAGGCAGGCCGGAATCGGCGTCGTATAGAAGAGCTGGCCGGGCAGGGCGATCATGCAGTCCACCAGGTCTGCCTCGATGATCTTTTGACGGATCTCTCCTTCACCGGACTGATTCGAGGACATGGAGCCGTTGGCCAGGACGAAGCCGGCGATTCCGCTGGGAGCGAGGTGATGGATAAAGTGCTGAACCCAGGCGAAGTTGGCGTTGCCTGGAGGCGGCACGCCATAGCGCCAGCGGACGTCGTCCCGCAGTCGCTCCCCGCCCCAGTCGCTGTCGTTGAAAGGAGGATTAGCCAGAATGAAGTCGGCTTTCAGGTCTTTGTACGCATCGTTGTGGAACGAACCAGCGCTGTTCCAGGCGATGTTGCCTTCGATGCCCCGGATGGCGAGGTTCATTTTGCATAGCCGCCATGTGGTCTGGTTCGACTCCTGGCCATAGACGGAGAGATCCGTCAGCCGGCCGCCGTGAGCTTCCACGAATTTCTCGGACTGGACAAACATACCGCCCGATCCGCAGCAGGGATCGAAGACCTTGCATACTTCCTGCCGGCTCTTCCCCGCATCCAACAACGCTTGCGCCTGCTCTTTCACCGCCCCACGTAACACCCGGCTTTCGCCCCGCCGGTTATCCTCGTAAAACCCCCGCGCTACCATACCTTTTCGACCGGCCTCTAATAAGCGGCGATGACTTCGCCCAATGCTTCCAGAAACCGCTGCACGTCCTCGGCGGTATTCTGACAGCCGAAACTGATGCGGATGGTTC
>CAZKNC010000211.1:0-2864 GCA_964553935.1 uncultured Planctomycetia bacterium
CTCGGCCGCGAAAAGGGCCGGCTCTGCGACGACGTCATGCAGGCCCTCGGCCGGCTCACGGGGATGCGGATCGGCTCGAACGTTTCGGGCTGGCTCCGCTGGTGGGCGGAAAAAGGGAGCGCCGTAGGCCAGCCGGGCTCCTCCGGTTTGGCCGTTTGCCACAGCGCGAAATCAAGAGGGTCTTTCTTCCCTTCGCCCGGGTGAACACGGACCCCTTCGAGCATTTGATCCGGCTTTTGGTGGGAAAGGTGGCCGTAACCGAATTTTTTTTCGAATGTCTTGACGGAAAAGTAGACGCCGTCGGCCGCGGGGTAAGCGTAACCGGCCTCGATCAGCTGTTCGATGAACCGAACCATGCGGGGGATGTACTCAGTCGCTCGGGGTTCGTGAGTAGGGGCGAGCGCTCCCAGTTTCGAGAAATCGTCCCGGAAGCTCTGCTCATAGCGGCGCGCCACCTCCCGAACCTTGGTCTTCAGGTCGGCGGATCCCGGCTCTTGGCGGGCTCGGCCGATGATCTTGTCATCCACGTCCGTGATGTTGCGTACGTGCTCGACCCGGAACCCCCGCGCCTCCAGGAACCGCCGCAGGACATCGAACACCACGGCACCCCGCGCGTGGCCGACGTGCGTTTCTCCGTAGACCGTGATGCCGCAAACGTAAAGAGAGACCTCCGGAGGATGGAGCGGCTGAAACTCTTCTTTCTTGCCGGTAAGCGTATTAGTCAATCGGATGGACATCAGATTTTATCCGTTCGTCCTGAGCAAGCCGTTCATCCTGAGCTTAGTCGAAGGATGAACGGCGGGTCGAAGGACATCCTTACTGTTTTTTTCGGTGTTCTTTCAGCTGATTTTCGATGAGGTCGATCTCGTGCTGGAGCTTTTCCAGCGCCTGCGTCAGAGGATCCGGCAGGGTGGTGTGGTCCAAGTTGATTCCGGGAAAATGCCGGCCTTCCTGCCGGACGATCCGGCCGGGCACGCCGACCACCACCGAGTTGGCGGGCGCTTCCCGCACCACCACAGCGTTGGCGCCGATCTGCACGTTGTTGCCGATCTTGAAGGAACCCAGCACTTTGGCGCCGGCGCCGATCACCACGTTGTCGCCGATCGTCGGATGGCGTTTGCCCTTCTCTTTACCGGTCCCTCCCAGGGTCACCCCCTGGAAGATGGTCACGTTGTTGCCGATCTCGGCCGTCTCGCCGATCACGACCCCCATGCCGTGATCGATGAACAGCCCTTTCCCGATCACCGCGCCCGGGTGGATCTCAATGCCGGTGAATCCTCGCGTCGTCTGCGAGATCAGGCGGGCCAGGAACCGGGTCCCCGGAAAATTCAAACGATACAGCGGGTGAGCAAGCCGGTGCGAAGCAAGAGCCCAAATGCTGGGATAAAGAAGCAGGACCTCCCAGCCGGACCGGGCCGCGGGATCCCGCTCGAGGGCCGCGCGAATCTCCTCCTGCAGGCACCACCGCAAAAGAAGCACCAGGGCGACCCCCCATCCTAAAACCGCCCAAAACGGGTTCATTGATCCTCCAAAAGAACAACCACTTGAGCGGCTACGGCCTCTGCCTGGCCGATCGGCCCCAATTGTTCCATCGTTTTGGCCTTCACGTTGACCTTGTCGTCTTTCACTCTCAGCATTTGAGCTACCGACCGCTGGATCGCGGATCGGTGCGGTGAAAGTTTGGGCTCCTCCGCCAGAATCACAGCGTCGACGTTGGCAACGCGCAGATCCCGCCGGTCGGCCAACTCCATCGCTTTATCGATGAACAGCGCGCTGGAAGCCCCCTTCCATTTGGGATCCGAGTCCGGGAAATAGGAACCGATGTCCCCGGCACCGACCGCGCCCAAGATGGCGTCGCAAACCGCGTGCAGGAGAACGTCTCCATCCGAATGGCCCAGCAGACCCTTGCCGTACGGGATCTTCACCCCGCCCAGCAGAAGAGAGCGGCCGTCGACCAACCGATGAATGTCAAATCCGATTCCGACTCTCATTTTTTCAGAAAAACCTCCGCGATCCGCAGATCTTCTGGAGTGGTCACCTTGATGTTCTTCGGCGATCCCGGCACGATTCGCACTTTCACTCCCAACCGCTCGACCAGCGCCGCGTCATCGGTAGCAGCCGCCTTCTGAGCCCGGCCTTTCGCGTGCGCCCGTTCCAGCAATTTTCGTTCGAACACCTGCGGCGTCTGGACCGCCCAAAGCCGGTTTCGGTCCAACGTGCGGGTCACCCAGCCGTTTTTTCCTTCTTTGATCGTCGGAATCACAGGCACCGCCACGATGGCCGCGCGGCTCGCGCGAGCCGCGCGCAGGACCGCCTCAATTTCCCGCGGAGCGATGAGCGGCCGGGCGCTGTCGTGCACCGCGACCCAGCGGGCCGATGCCGGAAGCGCTTGAAGCCCGCATCCGACCGAATCCATCCGGGTTTCCCCGCCCGGAACCACCGCCAGGACTTTGCGGCAGCGGTACCGCCGGACCAGCGCGCGGGCGCGGTTCAGATCGCCGCGGTAAACCACCAGCACCACGCCGTCCACGCCGGCGGAGCGTTCAAACGCTCCCAGAGTGCGAGCCAGCATGGGCCGGCCGGCTAGACGAACGAACGGCTTGTGCACGCGACTTTTCAGCCGGCGGCCGACTCCGCCGGCTACGATCACCGCGGCGACCACGCGCTTACCGGGGGGCCTGTTTCCAGTTCGCCCGCGGCTCTTCCTCGGGCTTGGCGAAAATCATCCGCCCGGCCGCCGTCTGCAGAACGGAGGTCACCATGACCTTCACGGTCTGACCGATGAGATGGCGGCCCTGTTCGACCACGACCATCGTCCCGTCGTCCAGGTAGGCCACGCCCTGGTTGTATTCCTTCCCTTCCTT
>CAZKNC010000212.1:0-2848 GCA_964553935.1 uncultured Planctomycetia bacterium
TCGAAGAAACGGTCCGCACCATCGAGACGAAGGTGCCGCAGAAGCCCGCTATCGGCATTATCCTCGGTACCGGGCTGGGCGGTCTGGGGGAAAAGATCGAAGGGCCCCAAGCCCTGCCGTACGAGGCGATCCCTCATTTTCCGCGCTCGACGGTGGAGAGCCATCGCGGCCAATTGGTGTTCGGCCGCATCGGGAACAAGCCGGTCGTGGTGATGGAAGGCCGTTTCCACGTTTACGAGGGATACACCGCCGGGCAGGTAACGTACCCGGTGCGGGTCATGCGGGCTCTTGGCGCGGAAACCTTGATCGTTTCCAACGCGGCCGGCGGGATGAACGGAAATTTCCATGCCGGCGATTTGATGGCCATCGCCGATCACATCAATCTGATGGGAGTGAACCCCTTGATGGGCCCCAACGACGATCGGCTGGGGATCCGATTCCCGGACCTGTCCGCTCCCTACGATGAAAAACTGATCCAGCTGGCCGAGAAAATCGCCGGCGAGGAAAAGATCCGCCTGCACCGGGGCGTCTACGCGGCGGTGACCGGCCCGAACCTGGAGACACGGGCGGAATACCGGTTCCTTCGCGGCATCGGCGCCGACGCGGTGGGCATGTCCACGGTGCCGGAGGTGCTGGCGGCGGTCCACGCCCACATGCGGGTTTTCGCGGTCAGCTGCATTACCGATCTCTGCATTCCGGAAACGCTCAAACCCGCCCATCTCGAGGAAATTCTCCGAGTGGCGGAAATGGCTGAGCCGAAACTGACCCGCCTCATCCAGCGGCTGATCGAATCGATTTAGCCCCTTCCATGGACTATAAGCCGACCCTGAATCTGCCCAAGACTTCCTTTCCTATGAGAGGGAACCTTCCGCAAAGCGAGCCCAAGATCCTGGCCGCGTGGGAGGAGGGGCGGCTCTATGAGCGCCTCCAGGCCGCGCGGCAGGGAGCTCCTTCGTTTATCCTTCATGACGGGCCTCCTTACGCCAACGGCGACATCCACATCGGACACGCGCTCAACAAGATCCTGAAGGATTTCGTTGTCCGATACCGGACGATGCGCGGGAATCGCGCTCCCTACGTGCCGGGCTGGGACTGCCACGGCCTGCCGATCGAGCACGCGCTGATGAAGGAGCTCAAAGTCACCAAGCACCAGGTGAAGGTAGGCGAGTTTCGGAAGCAGGCGCGGGCGTACGCGCTCAAATACGTCGGAATCCAGAAGGAGCAGTTCAAGCGGCTCGGCGTCATGGGAGATTGGGAGAACCCTTACCTGACGCTCCAGCCGGAATTCGTCGCCGCGGAACTGCGCGTGCTAAAAATCCTCGTGGAAAAAGGATTCATCTACCGGGCCCGCAAGCCGGTGAACTGGTGCTGGAGCTGTGAAACGGCTCTGGCCGAGGCGGAGGTGGAATATTCGGAGCATACTTCTCCGTCGATCTACGTGAAATTCGATCTGCACGGCACCCGCTTTGGCCCCAGGGCTTTTCTGGTGGTGTGGACCACGACGCCCTGGACGCTCATGGGCAACGTGGCGGTGGCGGTTCACCCGGAGTTCGATTACGCGGTGCGCCAGGGGGGCTCGTCCGAAGAGATTTGGATCACGCTGGCCGAGCTTCCGGCTTCGGCGCGAAAGGGTCTTGGCATCACCGATCAAAGCCACCCGATCCTGCGTCGGATTCCGGGACGGGACCTGGCAGCCCTCATCTACCGGCATCCGCTCGACCTTCGGGATGGGAAGGTGATTCTGGCCGATTACGTGTCGTCCGAGGACGGTACCGGTCTCGTGCATATCGCGCCCGGTTTCGGCGCCGAAGACTTCGCGGCGGGCCGGCAGAACGACCTGGAAGTTCTTGCTCCTGTGGACTCTCAAGGCCGGTTTATCGGTCTGCCGGAGAAAGTTTCTTCGTTCAACGGCCAGCAGGTCCAGAAAACCAACCCCGGCGTCATCGGATTATTGAACCAATCGGGCCGGTTGGTGAAGGAGGCCAAGACCCAGCATACCTACCCCCACTGCTGGCGCTGCCGCGAGCCGATCATCTTTCGGGCGACCGACCAGTGGTTCTTAAAGATCGAGCATGAAAATCTTCGCGGGAAACTGCTGGAGGCGGTGGAACGCCAGGTCCAATGGGTGCCGCCGGTCGGCAGGGAACGGATGGCCGGCATGATCAAGACCCGTCCCGACTGGTGTCTTTCCCGCCAACGGTTGTGGGGAGTTCCGGTGCCCGCGCTGGTTTGCGCGGACTCCCAGTGTGGGGGGGCATGGCTGGTTCCGGAACTGATCGAGCGGTTCGCGAAGGCGGTCGAGTCGGCCCCGGATGGCGTGGACCTCTGGTTCACCGATGCGTACAAGGAATGGATCCCTTCCGGTTTCGGCTGTCTCGACTGCGGCGGTGAAGCGTTTACGCAGGGTACCGACATCCTGGATGTCTGGTTCGATTCGGGGGTCAGCCACAAAGGGGTTCTGGCCCAGCGCAAGGAACTGGCTCCTCCGCCGGCGGATCTCTATCTGGAGGGTTCGGACCAGCATCGCGGCTGGTTCCAGGTCTCTTTGATCACCGGCGTGGCCCTGGAAGGCAAAGCCCCTTACCGGGGAGTGCTGACCCACGGGTTCGTGGTGGACGGGCAGGGCCGAAAGATGTCCAAATCCCTGGGCAACGTGATCGCTCCCCAAAAAGTGATCGATTCAATGGGTGCTGATGTTTTGCGGCTTTGGGTGGCTTCCTCCGACTACTCGGAAGACGTGAGGATTTCTCAGGAGATTCTCAATCAGACCGCCGAGACCTACCGGAAGATCCGCAACACGATCCGGTTCTGCCTGGCGAACATTTCAGACCTGACCCAAGAAGCGGTC
>CAZKNC010000213.1:0-2842 GCA_964553935.1 uncultured Planctomycetia bacterium
AAGCCGCCTGCATCCAGGTCCGGTGCGCGTCGATCCGGCCGCGGCGGATCGCCCGATAGCCGGCGAGCAGGAAAAGCGCGCAGGTCGCGTTCAGCGCGGCGTTGACGGCGGGCCAGCTAGAGGGTGCGGGCATCCCGAACAAGGCGCGCGACCGCCTCCGGCTCGGTGGAATCGTAATACCCCCGAATGTTCAGGGAAGAATCCACCAGCACGAACCGCTGGCTGTGAACGATCGGCTCTTCCGGGCCTCCTCCTTCCGCGTAGCCGAGACGAAACCCCTGATGGATCAGTTCCCGGAGCGTCTTTTCCGGGCCGGTCAGAAAATGCCATCGAGCCGGATCCGCGCCGTACCGGTCGGCGTATTGCTGAAGAACAGCCGGAATGTCGCGAGCCGGATCCACGGTCATGGAAACCAGGTGAATTTCCAGCGGCAGTTCTTTTTGCAGGGAAGCCATTTGGTCGGTCATCCGTGGACAGACTCCGGCGCAGGAGGTGAAGATAAAATCGGCGAGCCAAACATGGCCACGAAGGTCGTTCGATCCGAAAAGCCGGCCGGTTTGATCGGTCAGCCGGAACTCCGGAAGCCGTCCAAGGATCGGCAGCGAAACGGACGAAGGGGAGTGGACAGTTTTTTCGCGGCTGCGAAGGGCGAAAAGGACCGGGATCGCCGCCAGCGAGAGGAGAAGGAAACCCCACCACAGCCGCTGTTTCACGGTGGGGCGGCTCCGTTACGCCAGCGCAAGGGCGATCAGGACCGGAACAATCGCCAGCGCGACGAGGAAGAACGGGGTAATCGCCACCACCCAGATCGGAATCCGCTCGTCTTTCATGTGCATGTAGAACAGAGCCACCAGAGCGGTTTTGATCAGCGCGATCGTCAGGATCAGCCAGACGATTCCGCCTTTGGAAATGGGCAGCGACGAGATGAACGTTCCCCCGACCAGCAGGACGATCAGCCAGGCCCAGATGAGGAAGTACTTGCCGTATCCCATGTCAGATGAGGTAAACCAGGGGAAAGAGGAAAATCCAGACGATATCCACGAAATGCCAATACAGTCCGGAGACCTCGATCCGATGGCCGAGTACCGGAATAAAATCCTTCCGAAGCGTCAGTGCCAGCAGCCAAAGGTTTGCCAGAATCCCGATCAGAACGTGCAAGCCGTGGATGCCGGTCAGCGTGAAATAGCAGTCGAAGAATATTCCGCTGCCGGGGGTGTGGCCATGCGCGAATTTTACCGAATATTCCCATCCCTTGACGGCCAAGAAAGCGCTTCCCAGCAGAATCGTGGCCAGCAGGAAAAAACGAAGGTTTCGGAGGTCGTTCTGATGCGTCGCCCCCACCGCCAGCGCCATCGTCATCGAGCTGGTCAAGAGAATAAAGGTGTTCAGCGCGGCCGCGGTGACGTTCAGCTCCTCGCCGGGATGCGGCCAATGGGCCGCTCCCGCCCGTAGGATGATGTAAGCGCCCAAGAGGCCGACGAAGAACATCACCTCCGAGGCCAGAAAAATCCACATCCCCAGTTTGGAAGAGAGAATGCCGGTATTGGTGGATTCCATGGATTCCATTACAACATCCTTTCGAGGGTTAAGGCAGTCAGGATCAACGGAAGATACAGCACCGAGGCCAGGAACAGCCTGCGGGACCATGCTTCAGAACGAATCCGGGCGGTCGCCAAACCGAATCCCAGGAACGAGACGCCCCCCGCCAGCGCCACCACGAAATAGAACCAGCCCGCCTGCCCCAGCGCGGCCGGCGCCAGGCTGATCGGAATGAGCGCGGCGCAATAAAGCGTGATCTGGCGGAACGTAAGCCCTCCGCGGGGATCCGAGTCCACCACCGGCAGCATGCGGAAACCGGCTCGGCCGTAATCCTCGCGATGGGTCCAGGCGATCGCGAGGAAATGGGGAAGCTGCCACACGAAAAGAATGAAGAAAAGAAACCAGGCATCCAGGTTTAAGCCGCCGGCCGCGGCGGCCCACCCGATCAGCGGAGGCAAAGCGCCGGGAATCGCTCCCACGAGCGTGCAGAGGGCGCTGCGCCGCTTCAGCGGCGTATAGAGGAAAAGATAGGTCACCAGCGTCAGCGCCGCCAAGACGCCGGCCAGAAGGGAACAGCCCAGCGTCAACAGCCAAAGACCGGCGATGGAACTCCCCGCGCCGAAGGCCAAAACGGAATCGGGAGAGATTCGTCCGGACGGAAGCGGGCGGTTCCGCGTGCGAGCCATCCGGGAATCGGGCTCGATCTCCAACAGCTGGTTCAGGCTGCTGGCACCCGCTCCGATGAGCGTCGTGCCGGCCAGCAGAAAGGCGAATTTCAGCGGGTCAACGTTGCGCGAGGCCATGAGGAAACCTAAAGCGGCTGAAACGACGGCCAAAAAGGTCAGACGCGGTTTCGTCAGCTCCAGGTAGATGCGCAAAGACCGGTGTGCACTGCCAGGGTTTGCCGGATGAACCGCGAAATAGAACAGCGAAACAGTCAGCGCGGCGGAGCAGGCCAGAAGCAGAGCGCCGGTTGCCACATGGCCGGTGGCGATGAGGACCTGCCGCCCGCCCATCCAGGTTGCCAGCCCCAGCCCCAGCTGAATCAGCAGAAGCCAGGAGATCGCGCGGGCCGGACCTTGAAACAGGGGAACCGTTCGGAATCGGTTCAAAACTGCACCGGCCGTTCGCCCCGCCAGGAACAGAACGACCAGAGCCATTCCCAGATGAGCCAGAAGAAGCCGGGGAGCCCATCCGATATGCCACAGGCTGGAACCCAGAATCAGCTGAAGATAAAAAAAAAAAAAAAAAAAGAGGGCCCCTCGGGCCAGGTCCGGCGTTTGGTCCGCCGGATGAGCCAGCG
>CAZKNC010000214.1:0-2836 GCA_964553935.1 uncultured Planctomycetia bacterium
GGAAAAACTCCCATGAAGGCGGGCAGGAGCAGGAACGGATCAACCGGCTTTTGGTCGATAAAGCGCGCGAGCACCGGGTGGTGGTCCGCTTGAAGGGGGGAGACCCGTCTGTATTCGGCCGGCTGGGAGAAGAGCTCAAAGCGCTTCGGAAAGCGGGTGTGCCGTTTGAAATCGTTCCGGGGGTCAGCTCGATTTGGGCCGCCGCCGCGGCGACTGGAATCCCGCTGACCGACCGGCGCCTGAGCTCCAGCGTGGTTCTCGCGACGGGGCACCCGGCTGCGGGGAAGCATTCCAAGGTTCGCTGGAAGGAACTGGCCCGCGCGGCCGACACGCTGGTGATCTTGATGGGCTGGTCGGCACTGCCGAAGATCCTTCGGGAACTTCGCCGAGGGGGGCGGCCGGGGTCGACCCCGGTGGCGCTCGTCCGCTGGGCTTCCGCACCGGAACAGGAACAATGGGTCAGCACGCTGGACCGAATCGGGGAGGATCTTTCCCGGCATCCGAAATTCGGTCCGCCGGTGATTGCCATTGTTGGAGAAGTGGCGGGGCGTTCGCTGGATGGGAGGAGAATCCTGATCACGCGGCCGGCGGCCGACAGCGCGGCCGTGACGCGCCGGCTGGAAAGAAGGGGAGCTTGCTGCGTGCATCTTCCGACAATCCGGATCCGTCCGCGGCGACTGCCGGCGGCGGAAGAACAAGCGCTGCTGAGCCGGCTTCCGGAATTCGACTGGGTTTTGTTCAACAGCCATCACGCGGTGGAATCGCTGGAAGCGCTCGCCCGCCGCCGGGGGCGGCGGCTCAAGACGCTCCTGCGCGGAAAGATCTGCGCCATCGGTCCGCGGACTCAAGAGACCCTGCGCGTCCTGGGGCTCACCGCGGCGCTGGTCCCCGGAGAATCGTCGGGAAAGGGAGTGGAGAAAGCGTTTCGGAAAATGGTTCTTCGGGGAAAGAAACTTTTAATTCCCCGGTCAAATCTTGGAATAGGCGATACGCTGGCGCGGTCGCTTCGAAAAAAGGGAGCCCTGGTGGAAGAGATCGCCGTTTATGAAACGGTGGAGCAGGCGGTTCCCGGCTGCCGGCTGAAAGCGGCCTTGAAAGGATTGGACGCGATGACGTTCACCTCGGCTTCGACCGCCCGGTCATTCCTTCGGTCGGTTCGAAAAACAGGTCTGCCAGTGCGCACGGCGCTGAATGGAACGGCTGTGGTGGCGATCGGGCCTTCGACGGCGCAAGCGCTCCGAAAAGAAGGGGTGCGCCGGATTGTTCTTCCGGAGAAAAGCGGATCGTTGGAGGAATTGGTGCGGGCGGTGGAGGATTCGCTGAGGAAATGAAAACGCTCGCTCGGTTTCCGAATTATCGGCCGCGCCGATTAAGGGAGCATCCGCTTCTTCGGCGGCTTGTTCAAGAAACGCAGCTTTCCGCCGGTTTGTTGGCGGCGCCCTTGTTCGTGACGGAATCCGTTCGGCGCCAGCCGATTGCCTCCATGCCGGGGGTGGAGCGGCTGCCGATTCGGGAAGCCGTTCGGGAAGCCAGGGAGCTGGCCGAGCTGGGAATGGGCGGAGTGCTTCTGTTTGGGATTCCCGAGAAAAAAGACGCCCAAGCCGCAGGGGCCGCAGCCGCCGGAGGGATCGTGCAAAAAGCGGTCTCGGCGATCAAGAAAGCGGCGCCCCGCTTGGCCGTCATCACCGATGTCTGCTTGTGCGAATACACGAATCACGGCCATTGCGGGCTGCTGGTGAACGGCCGGGTGGACAACGACGCGACACTGCCTCTGTTGGCGAAGACCGCCGTTTCGCACGCGCAGGCCGGAGCGGACCTGGTCGCCCCGTCGGCGATGATGGATGGGCAGGTGGCGGCGATCCGGCGCAGACTGGATGAAAATGGTTTTTCGAAGACCGCCATCCTGAGCTACTCGGCTAAATTCGCTTCCGGTTTGTACGGGCCGTTCCGGGACGCGGCGAAATCCACGCCGAAGTTCGGAGACCGGCGCGGGTATCAGATGGATCCCGCCAATGCGGAAGAAGCTCTGCGGGAAGTGGCGCTCGATATTCAGGAGGGGGCGGACATCGTCATGGTCAAGCCGGCACTGGGCTATTTGGACGTCCTGCGCCGGATCAAAGAAGCTTTCCACTGGCCGACCGCCGCTTATCAGGTCAGCGGCGAATACGCGATGATCAAAGCGGCCGCCGAGCGCGGCTGGATCGACGAGGACCGGGTTATTTTGGAAATGGCGACGGCCATGCGCCGCGCCGGAGCGGATCTCCTCATTACTTATTATGCAAAACAGACGGCAAAAATCCTCTTGAAGAGGAAGGAGTAATTCCCATGGCGATCCCCAAAGAAGATTTTTCAAAATATGCCGAAAAGGGACTGATTGCGCCGGAGGCGCAGGCGGCGGAGCTGTCCCGGTTCGAGCAGGAGATTCAGAAGCTGGAACAGCAGAAGCTGGACCCGGATGACTTCAAGAAATTCCGGCTGGAAAACGGCGTCTACGGAATTCGAGGCACGATGGACGAGCACATGATTCGGATCAAGATCCGTTTCGGGGATATGCGCGCGGACCAGCTGGAAGCGGTCGCCGACGTCACCGAGAAACACGCCACGCCGAAAGTGGCGCACATTACCACGCGTCAGGCGATCCAGATCCACAAGATCAAGCGGGGGGTCGTGCCGGATCTGCTGGCGGAGCTGGCACGAACCGGGCTGACCACGCGCGAAGCCTGCGGCAACACCGTGCGCAACGTCTCGGCCTGCCCGTTTGCCGGTTTCTCGGCTGAAGAGCTGTTCGACGTGATTCCGTACGCTGACGCGGTCAGCCGTTATTTCCTGCGGCATC
>CAZKNC010000215.1:0-2819 GCA_964553935.1 uncultured Planctomycetia bacterium
TTCGGAGAGAAACAGCTCATAGCCGTAGATGGTGACGGCGAACTCCCCTTTGGAGGTCAGCGTCCGGCCGGCTCCGATGTAGCCGAGTTTGGTCAGCAGTTCCAGTTTGCGCTGGATCAGCTGGAACGCTTCCCTCTGGCGGTGGGCCGGCGCCTGATAGGCATGCAGGGTTTTTTGATAGAACGGCAGAAGGTTTTCTCCGGTGTGGCGGTAGAGGTTGAGCACCGTGGCGTACGTCAGCGAGAATCGGCTGGAAACCTCTTCCGGCCGGCCGTGCAGGAGGTGCTCCACCTGCGCCACAGAAATCTCCCAGGGATTCACGCGCAGGTAAACGAATCCTTTCTCATCCATTCCTCGGCGCCCGGCCCGGCCGGCCATCTGCGAGAGTTCCCGGACCCGCATAACCTGGCGCGGGCCATCGGCCCGCTTGAGAAGCGTGTCCAGCACCACCGCTCGGGCCGGCATGTTCACGCCCAGCGCGAAGGTCTCGGTGGTCACGATCACCCGGATCAGCCGGCTGGAGAAAAGCTGTTCCACCACTTCCTTGAGGGTCGGCAGCAACCCGGCATGATGATAGGCGATTCCCTGCGCGACCAGCTCCCGCATGTTGGCGGCGGAAGTTTCATGGCGGATTTCGTACCGATCGCAGAGCCGGTCGTATTGTTCCAGCAGTTGAGCTTTCAGTTCCGGTGTAGCCAGGCCGAGCGCGGCGAATTCCCAGGCCAGATCCTCCACCCGCTTGCGGCTGAACGTGAAATAAAGGCAGGGCAGATGTCCGGAGGAATGGATCTGGCGAAGGAGATGGTCCGCCCGGTTCGGGTGTCCGCGATGCGGCTCTCTCGGCGGGCTGAAGCCGCCGGGGCGCTTCTTGAAGAAATATTTCCCGCCGCGATGCCGGTTCATCCGGAAAGAGCGCGGATGAGCCGCGGCCGCTTCGATGCCACGGTAGCCCTCTTTCTTCAGCGCGTCCAGGGAGCCGTACAGCCGGTCCTGGGATTGGAACGAGAACTGAAGCGGGATCAGCCGATGGCTTTCCTGCACGATTCGGACCGGCCGGCCGTGGATCTTTTCGATCCAGGCGGCCAGCTGCTGAGCGTTGGGGATGGTGGCTGAAAGGGCCAGGATCTCCGTCTCCCGCGGGGTGAGCAGGAGCGCTTCTTCCCACACGGTGCCGCGTTCCGGATCGTCTAGGAAGTGCACCTCATCAAAAATAACCCACTTGCAGCGGGCAAACCGCTCGCGGCCTTCGAACAGACTATTCCGGTAAATCTCGGTGGTCATGATGAGCAGAGGCGCGTGAGGGTTCAGGGTGATGTCGCCGGTCAGGATGCCGACCCGATCGCCGTACCGGGCGTGGAAGTCGCGGAATTTCTGGTTGCTGAGGGCCTTGATGGGGGCGGTGTAGATGGCCATGCCCCCTTTTTCCAGCGCGTCCCGCACGGCCAGCTCGGCGATCACGGTTTTGCCGGAGCCGGTTGGCGCGGAAACGAAAACGGAAATTCCTTCTTGGATGGCTTGGATGGCTTCCTGCTGGAACCGGTCATAAGGGAAGGGATGCATAAGGCCTATGATACAATGACGGCGATCGTCAGCCAAAAGGAGGCGATGCGATGAAAAAACAATGGGTGGTTTTCGGCCTCGTGTTGGCCGTTGCGCTCTCGGCGGCCGGCCCGGTTTTCGCGGAGCAGGACACCGGACGGCTGGTCATGACGAAACTTTTCCGCGGGATGGTCAATGCCGCGACCGGCTGGATGGAAATCCCCAAACAGATGATCCAGACGACGGAAGAGAAAAATCTGGGCACGGGATTGAGCTGGGGGCTCGTCAAGGGAGTCGGCTGGGCGGTCGGGCGATCGGTGATCGGGGCCTATGAGATCATCACGTTCCCGTTCCCGGTTCCGGAAGAGTATCAGCCGGTGCTGCAGCCGGAGTACGTGCTGTCGGATCTGCCGGAAAACCCCCAGCCCTAAGCCCTGTTGAAATCACGGGTGTTTGGGAGAACCGGGTGGAAGGTTTCTGAGCTCGGATTCGGCTGCTGGGGATTAGGCGGCGGCTGGGGTCCGGTCGACGACGCCCAGGCGAAAGAAGCGCTCCAGCGCGCGCTCGACCTGGGCGTCGATTTTTTTGATACCGCCTATGTCTACGGCAACGGACACAGCGAGAAAGTCCTGGGAGAGGTTTTGTGCCGGACTTCCAAACCCTTCCGCGTCGCCACGAAGGTTCCCTCCAAAACCATGGAATGGCCGGCCAAACCGACCACCCGGATCGACCGGGCTTTTCCCACCGATTGGATCATCCACTGCACCGAGGTTTCCCTGAAACGGCTGGGACTGGAGCGGGTGGACCTTCAGCAGATGCATGTTTGGCCCGATTCCTGGGCGGACGCGGACGAATGGAAAAAAGCAGCCGAACGGCTTAAAAAAGACGGGAAGATTCTCGCTTTCGGCGTCTCCACGAACGATCATGATCCTGATTCGGTTCTCAAAGGGGCAGCCACGGGACTGCTGGATTCGGTCCAGGTGATCTACAACCTCTTTGATCAGGAGCCGGCCAAGCGGCTTTTTCCTCTCTGCCAGGAACACGGCGTGGCGGTGATCGCCCGCGTGCCGTTCGACGAAGGATCGCTCACCGGCGCGTTTACTCCGAAGACCGTGTTCCCGCGCGGGGATTGGCGGGCCGGCTATTTCAAAGGAGAGCGGCTCGCGGAAACCTGTGAGCGCGTGGAGCGGCTGAAATCTTTCCTGGGTCCGGGCACGCCTTCTTTAAGTGCGCTCGCGCTGAAATTCTGAGTGCGCTTGCGCTGAACGTAGTGAAGCGCC
>CAZKNC010000216.1:0-842 GCA_964553935.1 uncultured Planctomycetia bacterium
CCTGAACATTGCGGTCATCCAGACCATGACCGGCCGCAACGATGAGCCCCATCTCGCGCGCCCATCGAGCCGCCCGCCGAAGCCGCTGGAGCTCTCCTGCCCCGCCTTCCGCGTAACGGCCTGTATGCAGTTCTACCATGGGAACGCCCAGCCGAGCCGAGGCTTTCACCGACGCGGCATCCGGATCGATGAACAGAGAAACTCGGATTCCAGCGGAACGAAGCCGTTCGATCGCCCCACTCAGCCGCCGGGAAGGACGGCTTAAGTCCAGCCCTCCTTCCGTGGTGAGTTCCTGCCGGCGCTCCGGCACCAGCGTCGCCTGGTACGGCCGAACCCGGCAGGCGATCCGGACGATTTCCGGGTGCGCCCCCATCTCCAGATTCAGCGGAACCTTCAGCTCTTTCTTCAACCGGATCAGGTCCGCGTCTTGGATATGCCGGCGGTCTTCCCGGAGATGACAAACGATACTGTCGCATCCGGCCCACTGGGCCGCGCGGGCGGCCCAAACCGGGTCGGGGAGGGTTCCCCGCCGGGCCTGCCGCAAAGTCGCCACATGATCGACGTTGATCCCCAGCCGCACCAGCTCCTCCCAGGTGAGCGCGCCGGGCCAGGCGGGTTCAATGCGGAACGCATTCTGATCGCTGGCCGTGTTCATCGCCCGGTCAAAGGTGATTTGGATCGCGGCGCGCGTTGACACGTTTTGCGCGCCCTCGGCGGGCGTCAACGCCGTGACGTGCGGCAGTGAGAGGAGGGCGGCCAGGCCAACGCCCGCCGCCCCGCCGCCGACGAGCCAGGCGAAAATGACCGGCCAGCGCGATCGGCGGGAATGACGATGGAGCATA
>CAZKNC010000216.1:852-2796 GCA_964553935.1 uncultured Planctomycetia bacterium
TGATCCCCAGCCGCATCAGCTCCTCCGGATCGCGTCCGCCACGCGGACCACCTGGCTCATCGCGCGCACATCATGAACGCGGACGATATTGGCTCCCTCGGCCACCGAAAACGCTACGGCCGCTGCGGTACCGAACAACCGATCCTCCGCCGGATGACCCAGTACACGGCCGATAAAGGATTTCCGGGAAGGCCCCACCACCACCGGGAAACCCAATTTCTTGAAACGGGACAGCTCACGCAAAAGGGTCAGACTGTCCTGGGGCGATTTCGCGAAACCGATGCCTGGATCGATCAGGATCCGATCGCGCCGGATATCGGAGGAGAGCGCTTTTCGAATGGAGAGCTTCAATTCGCGCAGGACTTCCGGAACCAGACTGCGGTAGCGGGCAAGCCGCCGCATGGTTCTTGGGGTTCCGCGCATGTGCATGAGGATCACCGGGACGCCCGCGCGCGCGACCACCGAAGCCATCCGCGGGTCCCGCAGTGCGGTGACGTCGTTCACCAGAGAAGCACCCGCCCGCAGTGCCGCTTCCACCACGGAAGCCTTTGAGCTGTCCACCGAGATCGGAACCCGCAGCCGCGTTGAAAGCCGTTCGATGACCGGAAGAATACGCCGCAGTTCCTCGCGAACGGGAACCGCCGGAGCACCCGGCCGGGTCGATTCCCCCCCAATATCGATGAGGTCAGCCCCTTCCTTTTCCATTCGCAGCGCGTGAGCAACGGCCTTCCGAGGATCGAGAAACCGGGCGCCATCGCTGAAAGAATCGGGGGTGACGTTCAGGATGCCCATGACCAGCGTGCGTTCCCCCAAAGGAAGAGAGAATTTGCCGCAGATCAGATTCATGAAGAAAGGAAGGGTTAGGCTGTCGCCGGTTCGGAGGAAGCGTCGGGAGCTTCACCCGCGCTGGAAGACTGCTCGGCCATGACCAGCCGCTTGGCTTCGTCGCCGTCGAGGACCTCTTTTTCCAGCAGGGCCTCCGCGAGCCGCTTAAGCCGGTCTTGATACTGATTCACCAGCGACTGAGCTCGCTCATGGGCCTCCTGCACGATCCGGCGGATCTCCTCGTCGATCGCCACCGCCGTTTCATGCGAGTAGTTGCGCTCTTCCATCATGTCGCGGCCGAGGAAGACCATCGAGTCTCTTTTTCCAAGCGTCAAGGGTCCCAAACGCTCGCTCATCCCGTACTCGCAGACCATGCGGCGGGCGATGTCGGTGGCTACTGCCAGATCGTTCTGAGCGCCGGTCGTGACCTCCTGGAAGATCAATTCCTCGGCGGAACGGCCGCCCAGGAGGACGGCCAGTTTACCCAGAAGCTCCTTGCGGGTCATGATATAGCGGTCTTCGAGCGGCGTCTGCATGGTGTAGCCGAGCGCGGCGGTACCCCGCGGGATGATCGACACCTTGTGAACGGGATCGGTGCCCGGCACCATCATGGAGACCAGCGCGTGGCCCGCTTCATGATAGGCCACGATCTTTTTCTCATAAGGAGAGATCACGCGGGATTTCCGTTCCGGGCCGGCCATCACCCGCTCGATCGCCGCTTCCATCTCCACCATACCGACCGAATCCTTCCCGTTTCGAGCCGCCAGCAGAGCCGCTTCGTTGCAGAGGTTGGCCAGATCTGCGCCGGAAAAACCGGGGGTCTGCCGTGCAATCGCCTTCAAGTCCACCGCGGGAGAAAGCTTGATGCCGCGGACATGCACCTGCAGAATCTCTTCCCGGCCGACCAGATCCGGCCGATCCACCACGATCTGCCGGTCGAATCGGCCCGGCCGAAGCAGAGCCGGATCCAAAACATCGGGGCGGTTCGTCGCGGCCATCAGGATGACCCCTTCCTGCGTATTGAAGCCGTCCATCTCCACCAGCAGGGCGTTCAGCGTCTGCTCGCGTTCGTCGTGGCCGCCGCCGATGCCGGCGAACCGCTGACGCCCTACCGCGTCA
>CAZKNC010000217.1:0-419 GCA_964553935.1 uncultured Planctomycetia bacterium
GCTGGTTTCCTTTACCCTTCTCGTTACCTTTCTCTCCACTTCTGTTACTCCTGCATACGCGCTCAAGCCGAGGTCAACGGCGGAGAAAACGGTTGGGCTGGAAGATTTAGCTGGTGAGCTCAAAAGGAATGAGAAACCCGCGCCGGCCTTTATTTTGGAACCGTTGGAAGAGCCCCCACTCTCTGTCCCGGTTGATTTGAAACCCGCGAAAGATCCCGCTGTGGCCGAACAGCCGGGAGTAGTGATTCCGTCGCCTCCTCCTGTCGGTGATTCCCATGGGCTCAACAGTGCCGCCCGACTGGCGCGGGTTTCTCAGCAGGGAATGGAGCAAACCGTTGAAACATCTGCTCCTCTTCCGTCCGCGGGGATGGCGTCGCCAAGTACCGCTGCAGCGAACGCCGCTTCTTCCGTTCGTCCTG
>CAZKNC010000217.1:429-2754 GCA_964553935.1 uncultured Planctomycetia bacterium
TCCCTCCACAAACCATGGCGGGTCCGCCGAGATCGGTGGCGGAAAAGCACAAACACAAACCGGCAGTGTCTCTCCTATGATCCAAGGAATCGCGGGTCACCCTGAGCTCGGTCAGAGGGTGAACGTTCAAACGCCGCCGCTCCAACCGCAGGTTCGGGAACTGGCGGCAATTTCTCCCGCATCCTTGGCGGAGCCCCCGACACCTCAGCGGACTCGCCCCACCAACGAATTCCGATTTGATGAACAGCCGGCGAATGTTCTGCCGCCTACCGGACAGGAGCCGTCCAGCCGGTTCGCCGCAGGAATCCCTTCGATTCCCGAACCGGTTGCTCTCCTTGGGTCCGCCGCAAACCCGTTGTCAGGTAAGTTTGTCCAAAAGCAAACCGCTCCAGCGCCGGTTGTTCGCCCCGCCACCACGTTTCCCACCCTGGCTGGAGCGGAGGAGTCTAACAGAGAGGAAGCGAAAGAAGAAATTATGCGGTGGGAGGGGTATTTCCCAGCCCTGGAACAATGGCTGAGAACGAACATCGCTCAGTTGAAGCGGGAACAGCCCATGCCGATTCACGTGACGGTTGAGACCGATCAGCCCAACCCTCCCTTTCAGGCCTATCCGTTGGGTGAACCTTTAGAAGAGGTGGCCGATCGCATTCTGGAATTCCTCGGAAAGCTTGAGGGACAAATCCCCAGAGATTTGTTCTATCGGGTGGTAGAAGTCAAGGGCGTGGATCGCCCCTTTCCCGTAGGCGATGAATCAGCGGGTGCATACATCCACCGACGGTTGTTTGAAGCTGGCCACTTTGAAATCCGAATGGTTCCCCCTTCGGCAAACTCTGTTGGAGTGGAAGAAATAACGTGGCTTCTGGGACAGCAGGCGGATCAAAAAGCACCGGGCGCTTTTTCAGACACTGTCCGCCCAGAAGACGGCACCCTGGAAGTCCGGGTCCCTTCCGCTGCTGCCGGGCTGGAGCAGAATCTCCTCCTCTCCCGCGCCGAACTCCTGGAATTGGTGAACAATCTGGCCCAGAGACAACATAGGGCGAGCGGCTATGTGTTCGGCCGATTCACCTATCGGGATGAAAAGGGGATATCTCTGCGCGAGACGTCCGCAAGAAGTTTTAGAGGGATTTTAAGCCCTGCTTCCATCACGGAAACGGTGCCCGATCAGCCGGGAAATAAATTCATTGTTTGGCTGGAACCCCTGCGGGATGGCCGTTACCCCCTCCAGATAGTCAGCACCTCCGTGGGCGGGAATTTCAGTCTGGATTCCGAAGGTCTTCAGGTCGGCAGCCGGCGGAACTTGGCTGAGATTTTTCCCGACTACGCTTTGGAGTACCTGCCGGAATGGCTGATCGGGGAAAACCGAATTCCCGTTTCTTTCCGCGGGCGTGAGTTTTCTTTCGAGCAATACGAAGCGATTCGCAAACAGTTGGCTTCGACAGGGAAACCCCTTCCGCTGGTTCTTTTACTGGATAAAACAGGGGTTGTCCACGTTACCCCCGCCCATTTCCTGGGAGATCCATCCAGAATCGAGGGTGTTTTTGAAATCCAGGTGGAACCGGTTGCTGTGGCGGAGAGCCCGGACGCTCCAGGGGTTGTTCGTTCCATTCGCCTGAAAAGTTCAGAAGCTGCTTCAAACGCTGTCGAACGAGCGTTGGGATTTTCGGAGAAGCGCCGTCCTCTCCAGCTGTTCCGTCTTTTGGAAACGCCTTTTTCCGTGGTGACCGATGAAGCGCGCGTCGTTTTGCTCTCTCGGGATCCTGGTATAGCCCTCTTCTCAAGCGCGGTGGCCGCAGCGTATGAAATTCCAGCGAGCGCCATCGGCTTCGTGGAGGATAATGGCTTCCGCGTGCGAGTGGAGACTCCCAGGGAAGAGATTCGATTAGGCGATCGCCTGCTTGTGTCGTTAGAAATCGTTCACGGCGCGGGTGTGGAGGAAGAGACAGCAGTGCAGGCCGCTCCTCGCCCCGCTGGTCCAGCCGTTCGTTCTGAGTCCGCCACGAACCCGGCGGCGGGCAGGCTTGTCGAAGAGCGGATAACGCAGACCACTACAGCCACCATGCCGGCCGATCTCCTGCATGCTCCCAGCGAGCCCTTGGCGAACGTTTCTTCAACCCAGCGGACTCGGCCGGTTTTGATCATGTCCCCCGCAGTCTTCTCGGCGGCGCTTCAGCTTTCTTCCGAATTGTATCATCAGGATGGCCGGCCCATTCCGGCGGCGGCGGTAGTGGAGTCGCCGGACTGGATTCCCGCGGTCTATGCACAGGCAGAACAAGCGAGGCTGAACCTCACGCGAGTGGTTTCGCTGACCGAATTCCACGGCACTGT
>CAZKNC010000218.1:0-2742 GCA_964553935.1 uncultured Planctomycetia bacterium
CAAGATGGACCATCCGTTCTCTGCCGGAGAGGGGGCGGACGGGGTCATTCCAGATTTGGTAACGGTACCATTTGGATTTGGCGGAGTAGCGGGCGTGGAATCGGGCCGGCGCGATTTCAACGGACCGCACGACGACGTCGCGCGGGAGGATTGCGTTGAGCGCTTTCTGAATTTCAGGAAGCGAGAGCCGTGAGGTGACGACGGCGTGGGCCGCCTGGCCCTCGGCGTGAACGCCGCTGTCGGTCCGCCCCGCCCCAGTGACCGACACCCGCTTGCCGGTCAGCTGCTGCAAGGCCTGTTCCAGTGTTTCCTGAACGGTGCGGCCTTTTTTCTGGGTCTGCCAGCCGACGAACTCGGTGCCATCGTAGGCCAGCAGGAGTTTGAGCTTGCGGGTCAACGGATCAGCAGTTCGGCGATCTGAACGGCGTTGAGGGCCGCTCCCTTGCGCAGGTTGTCGGAGACCACCCAGCAGGAGAAAGCGTTCTTAACCGTCGGGTCCGGACGCAAACGGCCCACAAAAACCTCATCCCGCCGCGCGGCTTCAGCCGGCGTCGGATAAGCGGGTTCTTCCATCCAGATCACACCCGGAGAGCGGCGCCAAATTTCCCGGATTTCGGAAACCGTGGCGGGCTGGGCGGTTTCAAAATAGATCGATTCGGAGTGGGCGGTAAATACAGGCACTCTCACCGCGGTCGCGTTGATCGGAAGCCGTTCTTCATGCAGGATTTTTTGGGTTTCCTTCACCAGTTTCCATTCTTCGCTGGTGTAGCCCAGCTCTTCAAAGGGACCGATCTGCGGAAAAACGTTAAAGCCGATCCTCTGGGGCATGGTTTCCGGTTTCGGAAGAGGCCGGTCGGCCAGCAGCGCCGAGGTTTCTTCCCGCAGCGCGTCGGCGGCCTTGCTTCCGGCCCCCGAAGCGGCTTGGTACGTGGAGACGATGATTCTCTTCAGCCGAAACCGGCGATGGAGCGGCGCCAGGGCCACCACCATTTGGATGGTGGAACAGTTGGGGTTGGCGATCAGGCCTTGATGGTGCCGGAGATCTTCCGGGTTGACCTCTGGAACGACCAAGGGAACCTTCGGGTCCATCCGGAAATCGGCTCCGTTGTCCACGCAGACGGCGCCCCGCCGGATGGCTTCGGGCGCGTACGTGACCGCGGCTCCCTTTTCCCCTTCGGTTCCGGCGAAGAGAACGATCCCCTGCCCTTCGAACGCTTCGGGTGAAACGGCTTTCACCTCGTAGGATCGGCTGTCCACTTCAACGGTCCGGGCGGTCCGTGCCAGCACCGTCAATGTCCGGATTGGAAACTTCCGCTGCTGCAGGACGCGAAGGATCTCCACGCCGACGGCACCCACGCCGACGACGCAGACGTTATGGAGTGAGGGCTTTGACGACAAGATCGCCTACTTCCGAGGTGGAATAGCCCATCTTCCCGGCGGCCAGACTCTTGAGCTTGGTCCCGGTCACCTGCTGGACCGCTTCTTCCACCTTTTGGCCCGCGCCTTCCTCCCCGATATGGTTCAAGAGCATCCCCATGGCGGCGATGGCGGCCAGCGGGTTGATCACGCCTTTGCCCGCGTACTTCGGAGCGGAACCGCCGATCGGCTCGAACATGGAGACTCCCTGCGGATTCAAGTTCCCGCCGGCGGCGATGCCGAGCCCTCCTTGGATCATGGCGCCTAAGTCGGTGATGATGTCGCCGAACATGTTGTTCGTCACGATTACGTCGAACACTTCCGGGGATTTGACCATCCACATGACCAAGGCGTCGACGTGGGAATAATCCTGCGGGATATCCGCGTACTCCTTGCCGACCTGCTCGAAGACGCGCGCCCAGAGGTCGTGCGCGTAGGTCAGCACATTGGTTTTGGCGCACAGGGTCAGCTTTTTCTTCGCGCTGGCGCGCTTACGGGTCAGTTCATAGGCGTAGCGGATGCACCGCTCGACCCCCTTACGGGTATTGAGATCGACCTGGAGGGCGACTTCATCCGGAGTCCCCCGTTTGAAGGTGCCGCCGATTCCGGCATAAATCCCTTCGGTGTTCTCACGGACCACCACGAAATCGATCTGTTCAGGGCCTTTGTCCTTCAGCGGTGTCCAGACGCCGGGGTACAGTTTGACCGGGCGCAGATTGATGTACTGGTCCAGCTCAAAGCGGAGCCGGAGCAGGATTCCTTTTTCGAGGATGCCCGGTTTGACGTCCGGATGCCCGATGGCCCCCAGGTAAATGGCTGAAACCCGCTTGAGCTCCTCCACCACGGAATCCGGAAGCGCTTCGCCGGTTTTCAGGTAGCGCTCCCCTCCGAGATCGTACGGGATGAGCTCCACGTCGAATCCCGCCAGATTGGACACCGCTTCCAGGACTTTGAGCCCTTCGCGGATTACCTCAGGCCCGGTTCCGTCTCCGGGGATCACCGCCAACTGATACGATCGTGCCATCAATTTCCTCCCACTTTGCCTGTTTCCGGACTGGAAGCGGTCGCGTAGGTTTTCTTTGGAATCCGGCCGGCCAAAAAGGCCAGCCGGCCCGCTTCCACCGCCCAACGCATGGCCTGTGCCATTCGGACCGGGTCTTGAGCTCCCGCCACCGCGGTGTTCATCAGAACGCCGTCGACGCCCAGCTCCATCGCCGCCGCCGCGTCGGAGGCGGTGCCGACGCCGGCATCGACGATGACTGGAACCTTGACCGCCTCCTGAATGAATCGGATGTTTAAACTGTTTAAAATCCCCTGGCCCGATCC
>CAZKNC010000219.1:0-961 GCA_964553935.1 uncultured Planctomycetia bacterium
CTCGAGACAAGAGAAGGAGGCAACGCCGGTGTTGGAAGGAGCTCCACTGGGCGTCAAAGATATTTTCAATACGGAACGACTCCCCACGCAGATGGGCTCTCCGCTTTGGGCCGGTTTCGCCGCGGGCAATGACGCCCGGGTGGTGGCTACACTGCGGAGAAAAGGCTGTCTCGTCATCGGCAAAACCGTCACCAGTGAATTCGCGGTCCATGCGCCGGGGCCGACCTCTAATCCTTACGATCCTCGGCATGCGCCAGGAACTTCTTCCACCGGTTCTGCGGTGGCGGTTTCGGCTGGGATGGTTCCGTGGGCGTTGGGTAGCCAAACGGCCGGCTCGATCATTCGGCCTGCCAGTTATTGCGGCGTCTATGGGTTTAAACCTTCGTTCGGGCTCATTCCTCGAACCGGGATGCTGAAAACCACCGATACACTCGACCATGTTGGATTCTTCGCCCGCGATGTCGAGGACCTGCGCCTGTTATTGGATCATGCCCGCGTGTCCGGAGCAGATTATCCATGGGTGGTTCACCATGTGGAACCGTTGGCCCAGCGCACGGCTCCCTCCGAGTGGAGGGTCGGTTGGGTCCGGGGTCCGAAATGGCGGCATGCCGAACCGTACGCACAGGCAGCCCTCGAAGGATTCGCCAATGAGCTTCAAAAGGTTCCGGGCGTCCGTATCCAAGAAGCGGTGTTGCCGGACTTTTTCTCCGAAATCCACGGCATGCATGAACGGATCTACTGCCGATCGTTGGCCTATTATTTCAAACAGGAATCTCGGACTCCGAATCAACTGAGCGCCTCGTTCTGGAGCATGACCGAAGAAGGGCGGCGGATTCCGCTGCAGGCCTATCAGGAGGCGCTTCAATTCCAAACGCGGGCTGCGACGGCGCTGGACCAGCTGTTCCAGGAGTACGACATCCTGTTGACGCTGTCAGTCGGCGGAGAACCGCCGGTGGGGTTG
>CAZKNC010000219.1:971-2730 GCA_964553935.1 uncultured Planctomycetia bacterium
CAGGTCCTCAAGGGCTCCCATACGGTGCCCAAATCGTGGCCCGGCGCTATTACGACTATCCTTTGCTGCAGTTCGCGAAATTTCTTCGAGACCAGGGACAACTCCCAGCCACTCCGTTTCCGCCGCTGCCCGCTCAGAGGCCGAACCCTATCCCACTGGAGAGTCTTCGCTCATGACTTCCTATTTGGAAGCGATCGGGATGCCAGACCGGTATCGTTTGATGAAGGTGCCTTGCGCGCTGTGCGGAGGACAGGAATTCACGCGAGTTCAATCCGAAGGCCGTATCGCCGAACCGGGTATCTACGGGGAACTCCCCATCGAAGGATGCAATCGATGCGGGTTTCTCATGATCAATCCCCGGTATGAAGCGCAATTCTACCGGGATTATTACCTCCAGGTTTATCGTCGTGTGGCAACCGGAGAGAGCTTACCTACCTCCGAATACCTGCAACGGCAAACCCGTCGAGCAGGGAAGATCCTAAAATTCCTCGGGAGATTCAAAATCCAGCCGGGCAAAATGCTTGATATTGGCTGCTCGTCGGGCGCAACGATGATTCCGTTCCGGGAAGCCGGCTGGGAGACCGTCGGCGTGGATCCCGACCGCGGCTGTGTGGAATATGGTCAGCAATTGGGGCTGCCGGTCCAATTGGGGGATGCCGAAAACATTCCGTTCCCACCGGCCACGTTCGATCTCGTTCAGAATCTCGGAACCTTTGAGCACGTGTACGATTTACAAAAAGCATTTCAGGGCTGCCGAAAGGTTCTTAAAGAAGACGGACTTTTATTTCTTCAATACCGCAGCAGCACGATGTGGGGATCTCCGCTGGAGTACTTCAACCACAATCATTACTGCTACTTCTCGGAAAACACCGTGCGCATCGCTTTGATGGCCTTCGGATTCGAACCGCTTGAATTCACGCAGCAGCCGATCGAAGGAATGCCTGGAATGCATTACGTGGTGGCTCGGCCCGCCGAACCGGCAACGCAGGAGCAGCTCCTGCGCGTGATTAACGGCGGGCTCCGGGACGATATCGGGCAGGTGTGCGTCCGGCTGAAAGAATACGAGGAGCGGTTCCAGGAGCGGGCTAGGCAATACCTAGCACTCGTCGAACGTTCCGAAGGGGATCCCGTAGCGGTCGCGCGCGCGATCCATGCCGGCGAAGTGGATTACCGTATTTTAGACGGTCCTATTCCGGAGTCGGTGCAGCGCGGCATCTTAGAGGCTCAGCGATTCCTGCAGTATCGTGAGGAACCTAACAAAATAAGCGGGTGGGGAATGCCTGTTTTCAAGAATTTGCGCTATTGCCAGCGCTGCTGCATGCCGGAAACTTCGGAAGGAACCGTTTTCGACGAAATGGGCATCTGCCGGGCGTGCCAAAGCTCAGAGCAAAAGATGCACATCAACTGGGTGGAGCGGGAAACGGAACTTCGGAAACTACTGGAGCAATACAAATCCCGCAGCGGGTCCAATTACGACTGTCTGGTCCCGATCAGTGGAGGGAAAGACAGCGCGTTTCAGCTCCATGTCTTGATCCGCCAATATGGAATGAAACCGTTGGCCTGCACGTTCAGCCACAACTGGTTCACCGAAACCGGGCAATACAATCTCTGGAATATTTTGGAAAAACTGAACGTGGACCACATTCAGTTCACGCCGAATCAAGCCTTGGTGGCTCGAATCGCGCGCCAGTCCCTGACCGCGATCGGAGATCCCTGCTGGCACTGCCACGCGGGGGTCGGAGCGTTCCCACTCCAGATC
>CAZKNC010000220.1:0-2718 GCA_964553935.1 uncultured Planctomycetia bacterium
TTGTCAAGAACCAGGGGATACCCGACGACCTGACAGAAGAGGGAAAGAACCGGAGCCATCGGCCAGGGTGTTGGATGTCACCGCGAGTATGCAGGGGTCTCTGGTTTTTCAGGAACCGGTCAACTTGCGCATCAGCGGCCGGTTTGAGGGAACCTTGGAAACACGCGGCGAACTGACGGTTGGAGAAAAGGCCCAGGTTCACGCGGATATTACCGGCGAAAGCATCACCGTCGCGGGTCGAGTGGAGGGAAAAGTGATCGCCAAGCGGTTCCTGAAGCTCATTCCTCCCGCGGTGGTCAAAGGCGAGGTCGTGACGCCGGTTCTGCAGGTGGAGCCGGGCGCGACGCTGGATGGAACGGTTCGGATGGGAGAGCACGCGGCTTTGCTGAATCTTCAGGAAGTGGCGGAATACCTGGAGGTGGAGGGCCGGGTGGTTGAGCAGTGGGTAAGGGAAGGTAAAATTCCAGGGGTGCGGGAGGCCGGAGAATGGCAGTTCGAGCGGACGAAGATCGACGAGTGGGTGGCCAGTCAGAGAAGCTCCTGACGCTGGAAGAAGCCGCTCGCCGGCTTCAGCTGCCGGCCGATGATGTGGAGGCGATGATCCGCCAGGGAAAGCTCGCCTCCTTTCGGCTGGGCGGTTCGCTGCTGCGCGTCCGTCTGCGCGATATCGAGAGGATGAGCGGACCGCTTCAGCGCGGCCCAACGACGCCCTGGGAGCGGATCGTCGATTTCTTCTACTTTAACGATTTTTACATCGTGGTCCTGCTGCTGCTCTTGACCCTTCTGGCGATTATTCTTACCCTGTGAACGGGGAATCTTGACACGGTTTTAAAAATCGAATAGAGTGTTGCTCGTGCTCAACGCACACGATGGTCAGAAAACCCCTGCGGCGCATCGCGGCTCCTTTTCCCAGTTCTTTTCTGCGGCGGGTTTTGCCCTGCTGGTCTTCGGTTTGACCGCGGCGGCGAAAGAGCCGCTTCCCGGTGAAATCGTTTGGCGGGAAGGAGTGGCCTATCGCGCGGAGGGCCGCCAGCTTCAGAACGCCGGAGAGATGCCGCGGGCGATCTCGGCTTACCGGCAGGCCGTGGTGGTCAATCCCCGCTACGCGGAGGCCTACAATGATTTGGGCGTGGCGCTGGAAAGCAGCGGGGACGCGGTTCGCGCGGAGGAGGCCTACAAGACTGCTCTGCGCTTGAAGCCGGAATTGGCGGAGGCCCATTCCAATCTTGCCCTGCTCTATGAGGAATCAGGCCGGTTGAAGGAAGCTGCCGAACATTGGGCCGCCCGTGTCCGGATGGGTCCTTCCACCGATCCCTGGGTCGCGAAAGCGCGTCAAAAGCTGGTCTCACATCATTTGCCGGTTCCCGAATCGGAGCAGGAGTGGGCCGGCCGCAAGGAAGATCAGGCCCGAAAAGCGATTCAGGCCGGCCGAGCGCATCTGGAGGCCAAGCGATTTCAGGAAGCCCAAGCTGAATTTCAGAAAGCCCTGTCGCTGGATCCGGCGAGCCGCGAAGCAGCCCGCCTTTCGCGCCAAGCCCAGTCTTTGCAGGAAGAGCAGGTCCGAAGAGACGAACGGCAGCTCAAGGCCTCCGAAGCGCGAATTCAGCGGGAAATACGGGAGCTGCCCAAAGCCGCCGCGGCGCCGAAGCCCGTTGCGGCGCCCAAGCCTGCTGAGACGTCCAAGTCTGAAACCCGGCGCCGCGCCGAACAGATTCGCGCGGAAGCGGCGGCTCTAAAAAAAGCGAGCCGCGCTCTGGCTGAAAAAGCAGTTGCGCCGACTGCGCCTGCCCAGCCGACGGCGTCCGTCCCGGCGCCCGAAGCGGCTCCAAAAGAGGCTCGCGTGATCGCCGAAGAATATGCTCGGGAGAAGGCCCGGACACGTAAGACCACCACTCAGGATTTATACGATCGGGCTATCAACGCCATGCGGGAGGGTCAGTACCAGGAGGCGGCTAACCAGTTCCGGCAAATCCTATTGATCGATCCAAACCATCGAGACGCCCAACGCGGTCTGGAGCGGGCGGAGAAGGCGCTCGCCAAATAGTTCTTAAAAACAACTCTGTAGTTCCGGCAGCCCAATAATCCCTTTCGCAGTATCGGTCATCAATCACACGTGAAATCCAGCGGACGCCTGTTTCTCATCGACGGATCCTCGTTCTGTTACCGGGCGTTCTACGCCATCCGGTTCCTCGGCACGTCCAAGGGGCAGCCGACGAACGCGATCTACGGTGTCGTGGCCATGCTGAGGAAGCTGCTGGAGACCGAACAGCCGGATTATCTGGCCGTGGCGTTTGATCTTCCGAAACCGACGTTTCGGCACCAGCGGTACGAGTCGTACAAGATCCACCGTAAGCCGATGCCGGCGGAGCTGATCGATCAAATCCCCTGGATCAAGCAGGTGCTGCGTGCCTGGCGGATTCCGATCTTTGAGCGGGAAGGATTTGAAGCGGATGATCTGCTGGGAACGCTGGCGGTCCGGGGGGTTCGGGAAGGATTGGAGGTGTTCGTGGTGACCGGCGACAAAGACGCGCTGCAGCTTTTGAACGAAAAGGTTCGGATCTACAAGCCGCTCCAGGAAGGCCATGAAATCATCGATACCCCATCCTTGGATAAGCGGTGGGGGCTCAGGCCCAACCAGGTCGTGGAAGTCATGGCGCTCATGGGCGATGAAACCGACGCCATTCCCGGGGTTTGCGGGATCGGTGAAAAGACGGCCGT
>CAZKNC010000221.1:0-2714 GCA_964553935.1 uncultured Planctomycetia bacterium
TGGTTGCGATCATCGCTTTGCTGGCGGCGATTGCGATCCCGAACCTTCTGCGGGCTCGACACAACGCGAATGAGACGGCGGCCATTGGTGCTATGCGGACGCTGTCTACAGCCATGGAATCGTTCCGGGCTGCCCAGACACCGCCGACTTATCCGGTGAACCTGGCGGCTTTGTCCACGGCGAACCCGCCGTACGTGCCGGGCACTCTGGCCGCGGCCACGGCAGCGGGAACGGCGCGTCAGGGTTATTTCTTCACGTATGCCAGGACCAGCGCCAACGCGTACACGCTGCAGGGGACCCCTGCAACCGTGAATACCACCGGAACACGCCGCTTCTTCGTGGATCAGAGCGGGGTGATCCGGGCCAACGCGGCTGGACCGGCCACGCTGGCGAGTCCGGAAGTTCAGTAAGGTTCATTCCGTCACGGGGCGGGTCCCGCGAGGGATCCGCCCTTTTTCACGTGTGAAAGGGGAGAACGATGGAGATGCGGGAGACGAAAGGGTTCACGCTGATCGAGGTGGTGGTGAGCACCTTCGTTCTGGCGGTCGGGATCCTGTCCCTTTTGGGAACCTTTCTCTCGGGTCTCATTCTTGTGGAATCCAGCCGGAACCGTTCCGTGGCCGCGGCCGACGCGCGCGCGGTTTTTGAGGAGATGCGCCGGCTGTCTGGAACGAGCCTGGCTCAGGTCACGGCACAGAATTGGTCCACCTGGGGCAGGAATGCCGGCCTGACGGCCCTTCCCAACGAGCAGATCACGGTGGCGTTCCGAAATCCCGCCGCGGATCCGGTGGAAGCGACGGTGACGGTTCGTTGGCAGGAACGGAATCGTGATCAGGCAAGGGCTTTTACCGGCCTGGTGACGCGGCGATGAAAACCTCTTCCGGGTTCAGCTTGGCGGAACTGCTGATGGTGGTGGCCCTCTTCAGCGTTTTGGCCTGCGGCATTGTTTTGACGCTTTTTTCGGCGCAGCGTTCCTGGACCGTGGGATCCGGAGAAACGGTCCTGACCTTGGAGCTCCGGCGCGGTCTCGATCAGATCAGCCGAGAATTGACGGAAAGCCAGCCGGCTCAGGTGCAGCAGCCGGCGGCGAACGGACAGTGGGGCAACACGATCGTTTTCCGAGTGCCGCGGGATCGTGACGGCGACGGTTCAGTGCTGGATGCCAACGGCACGATCTCCGAATGGTCTAATCTCATCACCTACCAATTCCAGCCGGGCGGGCGGGCGAACAACTGCACCCGGACGGAGGTGAACGATCCCGGCCTGCAGCCGCGGTCGATCGTGAGCACCGTCGCCAACCATGTGACCGATGTCCGGTTCCGGAGGCAGGCGGCGGCGGCCGACGTGGTGGAAATCCAAATGACCGCTTCAACGATCAATGAAATGGGGCAGGTGTTCTCCAGGAATATGGCAACCCGGGTGAAGCTGAGGAACTGAAGGGGGGATAAGCGATGAAACGTTTTCTTCTCATTCTGACGATGGTTTTGCTTGGGCTGGGCGGCCCTGTGCTGGTGCTGCGGGGAGCCGGCGGGCAGAGACCCGTCGATTCCTCCGTCATGCCGGGGGAGGCGCTGGTTCAGTTCCGCTCCGGGATCTCCGGGGCTCAGGCGGAGCAGCTGATCTCGCAGGCGGGAGTTACCCTGAAGGAACGGATCGACCCGCAGCAGATCTACGTGGTTTCGTTTTCCCGTTCCATTTCACCGGAAGAGGTGGTCCACCGTTTTCGCGCCATGCCGCAGGTGCTGCATGCCGAGCCCAACGGCATCTATGAGCTGAACGGCTCGGATTGGTTTGTCTCAGAGGCGTATGCCGAAGACGGTCCGCTGGGTGCCGGCGCGAAGGTCCGGGTGGCGGTGATCGACACGGCCATCGATGGGAACCACCCCGCGTTGGCCGGGAAAGTGGTTTCCGGCTACAACTTCGTCAACAACACGACCAGCACGCAGTCGGCCGGCATCGGACAGGACTGGCACGGCACGGCCTCCTCGGGGCGAATTTTAGACGGGGCCGGCGGCGCCAATATCGAGCTGATGCCGGTTCAGGTGTTCGGGAGTTCCGGAGGGGCCTCCTGGAGCACGATCATCAAAGCGATCAACTACGCGGTGGACAACGGGGCTCAGGTCATCAACATGAGTCTGGGCGGAATGGCCGGATCGCCGCTGGTCCAGCAGGCGATCGACCGGGCGACGGAGAAAGGGATCCTCGTGGTGGCTTCGGCCGGCAATCATGGCACCGAAGCCCCCGCCTACCCCGCTTCCTATAACGGCGTCCTCTCGGTGGCGGCGTCCAATGAAGCGGGCAGGAAGGCCGGTTTCTCGGCGTATGGGGCGACCGTGGATCTCACCGCGCCGGGCGACACCATGAAACTGCTGAGCCACGGCGGAACCCGGATGTCGCAAGGGACGTCCTTCTCGGCTCCCTTTATTACCGGGATGCTGGCTCTATTGAAGTCGGCTTTTCCTTCTTTGACGGCCGGTCAGGCCGAAGAGGTGCTCAAGTCCAAGGCCCGGCCGCTCTCGGACATGAATAATCCGCGCTATGACGGAAAACTGGGAGCGGGGCTCTTAAACGCGCTGGATGTCGCCCGCTGGGTGGAGGAAATCCGGGCAGGGACGTTCCAATTCCCATGGCAGCAGGCCGTCCCTCCGGTTGTTCCCCCGCCCGCGGTTCGTCCGCCCGTGCAGGCCCCTTCCAATCAGCCGTGGCTGGTTCGG
>CAZKNC010000222.1:0-2691 GCA_964553935.1 uncultured Planctomycetia bacterium
GGAATCACGGCGCCAGTTTTTGGCCACCTTGACCCAGAGATCCAAAAAGACCGGACCGCCGGTGAGCGTTTCGATCTCCTGCCGCGCCGACTGGCCGATCTTTTTCAGCAGGCCGCCCTGCTTGCCGATCAAGATTCCCTTCTGGCTGTCCCGTTCAATGTAGAGGACCGCTCGGATGTAAGTGGCTTCTGGGCGCGCCGGCATATCGGCGGGGAGATTGGACGGCCGCGCCGAGGGCTGGCCCTTGCGCCACTCTTCGATGAGAACCGCCACGGCATGAGGCACCTCTTCGTGCGTAAACAGCAAGGTTTTTTCCCGGATGATCTCCTGCGCCAGCATCCGCATCGGGCGGTCCGTGACCTGATCGGCTGGATAGAGAGCCGGCCCTTCCGGGAGCGCCTCGGTCAGCGCGCGCAGAAGCTCCTGAACGTTGTCTCCTTGGGAGGCCGAGATGGGATAAATGCCGCGGAACGGGTAGGCGCGGCGGGCCTGATCCATGTGGGGAAGCAGCAGCTCTTTCCGGACCCGGTCCACTTTATTGATGGCTAAAAAAGCGGGGGGAACGGGGACTGTCCCCGAAGGGGACTGTCCCCCCTCTGTGGTTGTTCTCGGCAGAAGTTTGGCGATCTGCCGGTCCTCATCCAGAAACCCGGCCTGCGCCTCCGTCAGCATGAGAACGGCGTCAGCTTCGCTGAGCGCTTCCCGCGCGGCCAGGATCTGTTTTTTGGCCAACAGGGTTTTGGGACCGCGATAGATGCCCGGCGTGTCCAGGAAAAGGATTTGCGCGGCCGGCAGGGTCAGGATCCCCAGCAGACGCTCGCGTGTCGTCTCCGGTTTCGGGCTGACGATCGCGATCTTCTGCCCGAGGAAGCGATTGAGCAGGGTCGATTTGCCGACGTTGGGCCGGCCGATGATCGCCACCGTCCCGCACCGATGCAGCATAGGGTTAGGCGAGAAACCTGTAAGTTTGCTCATTGCGGCGGGCGATTCGAAGAATGACAACCGCTCGATTCTCATCGAAAATGGCGTAAAGAATTCTCCAGTGCCCTACCCGAATCCGGTGAAGCGCACCTTTTAATTTCTGAACTCCGAAAGGTCTTGGATTGGAAGACAGTTGATGGATTGCGGCATCTACTCGCCTAAAGTCGGTATCCGGCAAGCGATCCAGTTCTCTCTGTGCCGGCGGATGCAGTCGAACCGCGTAGCTCACGCCGCGCGGTGTCGCCGGCGAGATCGGTAGGTGGAGTAGGGTGTGGCTTTTTCAGGATGCGCCAAATGTTCCTTCAAGCGTTTTTGTCCGATCCGGAGATCTTCGCGGTCCTCTCGGTAAAGGACCTCAGCGCTTTCTCGGATTAAGCCGGTGAGCGACGTATGTCTCTCAAGGGCCAAATATTTTAAACTTCGATGCAACGGCTCCGGCAGATAGACCATTGTCCGAACCATGGGATTCCCTCCTATGCCATGAAGTATAGCATCATGGCATTATAATGCCAAATAAGATTATACGCGTCCCTTTTATGCTTCGGTCGCGGTGTCGAGGTAGGCGAGAACAGAGCCCAGCGCGGCGGCCACCGGAGGCGGCAGATCCTCCGCGCGCAGGCCGAGGATCTGGAATCCTTTTCGGCGGCCCTGCGGATTGTCTTCGATCAGAATCTGACGAGGACGGTTTTTCAGGAGCTCACCGGACGCCGAAACTCCAATCGCGTAGTGTCCCTTGGAACCAGGAAGCCTTCGCAGCAACTCTTCCACGCCGGCGGCTCTGGGTCCGCCATTGAGTAGTGCAACAGTCCAGCCCTGTTGAACCGCCCAGGGAATCAGATCCCCTGTCTTCTCCGCGCCGGTGAACACCAGCACCGCATCGCTCGCCGACCCTGGCACCGCCGGCGGCACCTGCCGCAGCGCGTTCACGGCCCGCGTTATTTCCTCCAGCCCGGTGTCGGCAGGGTTCTCTCGAAGAGAAAAAATCGCTATGTCCGGCTCAGGTTTTTCGGGCCTCGCGAATCCGAGGGGAACCAAAATTTCTTTTATCGCCTGAGTCAAAAGCCTGAAAGAGTCGGGTCTGACCTCTCCCAAGCCGTATTCGATCTTAAGCTGGGTATCCCCGGGAAGGAAAATACGAACCTCCCTCAGGACCCAGTTCGATTCGCCGAACACAAAACCGCCCAGCAAATCCGTCCCGAGGTAGACATTCAACGGGTATCTGTCATGCTTCGTGCCGGACTCTTTCCATTCGACCCGGTACCCTCTCTCCATCAAGCCGTCGTAAAGTCGGTCCATTACCGTTGAGGTCCAAAGCGGAGCGGGCTTGTCCTTCAGCCCGGCGGCGGATTCCGGCGGAGTGCCAGGTTTTAAACGGACCGGAAGGGTTCTCCGGTCTGTAGTGTCCTTATCGAAGTTTCCAACCGTCATAATCCACCAATGTTTTCCCTTCGATCGCTTAATACCTAACTCGTCCAATTCCTTGGCAATCTGATTCGGCCACCCCTCTCGAATGGCTTCGCGAGCTACAAATGTCACCTCGCGACTTCCCTCAGGCCCAGTCAGCTGCACAACAACCTCTTTGGCTCCTTCGCCGGCATCCATGGCGAACTCAATATAAGACGCGATCATCCTGCCGAGATGATCCACAGAAAACGTTTCCTCAGAGGATTCCTCCACCCCGGCGGCGGTGGAGGGGCGCTTGAAGGCCAA
>CAZKNC010000223.1:0-2688 GCA_964553935.1 uncultured Planctomycetia bacterium
CAGACCGCCGCAGCGAGTCCCGCGGCGAACCCGCCGTAAAAAACAAGCCCCCCGTGATCGAGCCGGATCATTTCCAGCCAATCGCCGCGATAAACCGGCCAATTCAGCGCGATGTAGGCCGCCCGCCCTCCCAAAATTCCGAAGAACAGAGCGGCGAGCGCGACACTTTGAATCCGGGCCGGATCCAGCCCGATGGAGCGGGCGCGGCGCACCGCAAGCCATGAGGCAGCCAGGAAACCCAGCGCGATCATCGCCCCGTAGCTGTAGAGCGAGAAGGGGCCGAGTTTCAGGAGGACCGGGTGCATCGCAGCCGAATGAGAAAAAAGAGGGCCGCTAAACCGATCGGCAACCCGATCCACTGAGACAGCTTGAGGCCCAGCAAGGAAGGAGATCCGTTCACCCTCAAAAAACCGATCGCGAACCGGAAGAGACCGTAGACGAGGCAGTACCAAAGCAGGTTGGTGCCAGGCAGCCGCCGTCGATCCAGTGGCGGCCGTTCGAACCGGAGAAGCAGAACGTAGAGAGCTGACAGGAAAAACGCTTCATACAGCTGAGTGGGATGCCGGCGAACCGTTTCGATCGGATAGACGATCCCCCAGGGCAGATTCGTCAGCCGTCCGTAACAGCATCCTTCCAGAAAACAGCCGATCCGAATGACGGCCTGCGCCAGAACCAGAGGAGGGATCATTCGATCGATCGTGGAAAGGATCGGCTGTTTGTACCAGCGCAGGAGAAGCGGGATCACCACGCAGATCAGCCCCAACCCGCCGGCCAGCGCAAGGCCTCCGGAATCGATCCGCAGGATTTCGCCGAGGTGTTTCCGGTAATAGGCGGTATGGATCGCCACATAACCCAATCGGGATCCCGCCACCATCGAGAAGAGTGCCGCGGCTCCCAACGTCCAGATTTGACCCGGCAGAAGTCCCGCCTTCCGGGCCCGCCGCGCGGCCAAAAAAGAAGCCAGAATGAACGCCAGGGTTGCCAGCGCGAAAAAGCTGGTCACCTGAAAAGAACCGATTTGGAACAAAACAGGATGCATCAGCGCTTCCTCAAAAGAGACCAACCCATCAGAATCGCTCCAATGGTAATACAACTGTCAGCCACATTGAATACCGGCCAGATCCGGAAATCCAAAAAATCGATCACGGCACCCGTGCGCACCCGGTCCAGTAGGTTCCCGGCGGCGCCCCCCAGCACCAGCCCCAGCGCCCAGGGAAACGGTTTTTGCTGAAGATACCCCTGCCGCGCGGCCGAAACGACCAGCCCGGCAAGCACCGCAACCGTTCCCAAGGCCACCCAGAGACCCCACCCTTTCAAAAGGCCGAAGGCCACGCCGGTGTTGTGGACCAGCGTCAGATGGAAAACACCCGGAAGAACCGAAATCGTGGGAACCGAATGAAGCACCGCGAGGGCAAGATTTTTGGTCAGGCGGTCGGCCGCGAAAACGGCCAGGGCAATCAGAAGGATCTTACTCGTCGGAGGCGATGGAGCCGGTAAAACCACCCGGTGCGGGACCGGTGTACCGCCGCTTGGATTCTTCCTTGGATTGGCACGGCACGCAGAGAGAAGCGTACGGAATCGCCGTCAGGCGTTTTTTCGGGATCGGTTTCTCGCAGGTCTGGCAGCTGCCGAACCGTTTTTCCTTCACCCGTTTGAGCGCCTCGTCGATCGCGTACAGGATGCCTTGCGCATTGGACGCCAAGCCAAGGGAGAATTCCCGATCGTAGCTGTCGGTGGCGATATCGGCCATATGCAGGGTATACCCCGAAAGATCCCCGGAGGCGTCCCGCTGTGACCGGCTCAGAGTATCTTCCTCAATGTGCTTGACCGCTTTGAGGATCTCCTCTTTTTTCTTGAGGAGGAGTTTTTTATAGCGTTCCAGTTCTGGTTTCGTCATTTTGAGCGAAAATTATAACATGAAAATCCGGCCATAAGCCGTAAGCTTTAAGCCGTAAGCCGCCGGATGACTTCCACACAGCGGTGGCAGAGCGTGGGATGTTCGGCCGACTGCCCGACCGTCGTTAACCGCATCCAGCACCGCTGGCATTTCTCTCCGGGTGATTTCCAAACTCGGATCGCCACCCCCTCCGTGCCCTTTCCTTTCACCAGGCGCAGATCCGAAACGATGCAGGCGGAAGCCAACTGCTCCTTGCGGCTTTCGAGGAACTTCCATTGGGATTCGCCTCCGACCTCCACCTCCAGCTCAGCCTCCAGCGCGTCGCCGATCAAGCCGGCTTCCCGCGCCTTTTCCATCTCTTTCATCGCGGCGTCACGCACCTGGAGGATCCGGTCCCACTCGGAGCGGAGCGACTCTTCCCGGGCAATTTTTCCCGGCACGGGCCACGTCTGGAGATGGACGCTTCCCTCCCTCGGCAAAGCGGCCCAGGCTTCCTCAGCCGTCACCGGAAGAATCGGAGCCAGCAGGCAAATCAGTGTTTCGGCGATGGAACGCAGAGCCGTTTGGGTGGAGCGGCGGCGCGGGTCGGCCGGATGAGCCGTGTAAAGCAGATCCTTGACGACATCCAAATAAAAGTTCGAGAGCCGGACCGTGCAGAACTCATGCACATGCTTGACCACCTTGTGATAAGCGTATTCCTCATACGCACGGGTCACCTCTTCCTCCAACCGGCCCAATTCCGACAGGATCCATCGATCCAGTTCCTGAAGCTGTTCCGAGGGAAGGACCGC
>CAZKNC010000224.1:0-2684 GCA_964553935.1 uncultured Planctomycetia bacterium
AAGTTCTTGTCACCGCTTTGAAATACAGCGGCCGGACCGCGCTGGCCGGTTTTCCAGGCAAGCGGATGGCCTGCGTCGTTCGGGAACAGCTGCTGGAACGGCCTCTTCAGATGGTTCTTCCGGTGCCGCTTCATCCTTCGCGCCAACGGGAACGGACGTTCAACCAAGCAGCCCTCTTGGCCCGCGCGCTGGCGAAAGAACTGCGGCTTCCCTGCCGGGAGAACGGGCTTATCCGCCGCCGTTTCACACAGCCGCAAACCGGCCTGAGGCGCGGAGAGCGAGCCCGCAATCTTCAAAACGCCTTCGAAGCCGCGTGGGAGGCGGAAACTTTCGCGGAATCGATTCTGCTGGTCGATGATGTCCTCACGACCGGAGCCACCGCCGGCGCCTGCGCGCGCCTGCTGAAACAGCGCGGAGTCCGGTTCGTGGCGGTCGCAGCTGCCTGCAGAGGATGAGACACCCAGCGTCCGAGTGAAAATTCTTCGGAATTACCTGCTGAGTGAACTGCTGCAGCCGGCCGGGATGGCTTTCGTGCTGTTCACCTTCGTGCTCCTGGTTGGAAATCTGATCAAGCTGACGGACCTCTTGGTCAACAAAGGGGTTTCGCCGCTCGCGATCCTGCAGATGTTCGCGCTGTTGATCCCCACCCTGCTGTGCTACACGGTTCCCATCGCCGTGCTGACCGGAACCCTGCTGGCGTTTGGAAAACTGTCCAGCGATCGGGAAATTCTGGCGATGCGCGCTTCGGGCATCGGCTTTCTCTCCATTGCGGCTCCGGTCCTGTGGGTGGGCATGGTGGTAAGTCTTTTCTTGGTGCCGGTCAATACGCTGGTGGTTCCCTGGTCGCACTTCGCCTCCCGCCAGCTTCTGCTGGATATCGGCATCCGCAATCCCACCGCTTTTCTGGAACCGGGTTCCTTCATCAAGGAATTCAAGCCCTACATCCTGTTTATCTACGGCGTGGAAGGCAACCGCCTGTCGAAGGTGCGCATCTACGAACCTCGGGAAGGCCACCCGACACGGACCATCATCGCCCAGCGGGGAGAATTTATCCCCGTCCCCCAGGAGCGCCGAGTCCTGCTCAAGCTGTACGACGGGACGGCCGACGAGCCGGACCCGGAAGACCCTTCCCGCTTTTACAAGCTGGAGTTTAAAACCTACACGGTGAACATGGCTCTGCAGGAGGGAAAAGATCCTCAATCGCTGGGGAAGAAACCGAAAGATATGTCGCTCGATCAGCTGCGCCGCGAGATTCAAAATCTTTCCTCCCAGGGGATCCGGCCGGCTCCGCTGCAGATCGAGATGCACCGCCGCACCGCGATGGCTTTCTCACCGCTGGCATTCATTCTCATCGGCCTGCCGCTGGCGGTGACCACGCGCCGGGCACAGCGCTCCATCGGTTTCGGGATGAGCGTGATCATTTTTCTGGGGTATTACCTGTTCCTCATCGCAGGCCAAACCGCCGCTCAAAAGGAACTCCTGTCACCCGGCCCGGCCATGTGGCTGGGGAATGTTCTCTTCGGGCTCATCGGTTCGGCGCTGCTTTGGAGAGCCTGCCGCACGTGAAGATCTTGGATCGGTATACGCTGAAGGCCTACTTGGCTCCGCTGTTCTGGTGCCTGGGAATTTTCATCGGCATGTACCTCGTGCTGGACCTGCTGGGGCACCTGGATGAAATCCTTCGCTATAAGGTGCCCTCTTCCATTCTCTGGGCCTATTACGCCATCATGGTTCCGCTGGTGTTCGTGCAGGTCGCACCCTTCGCCTGCTTGATGGCCACCCTGTACACGCTCAGTCACCTCAACCGGAATCATGAAATCATGGCGATGCGCGCCGCCGGCGTGGCGCCCTGGGCTATTGTCCGACCCCTGCTGTGGATGGCTCTGCTCCTTTCCGCCGCGGTCGGATGGGTCAATGAATACGTCGCCCCCCAGGCGGCGCTGAGCATTCACCAGATCAAGGAAAACAATCTGGAAAAACCGACGGATCCCCGCCGGCCACACAAAGTGCTCAAGACCATCGAGCATCTAGCCGCCTACGGCCAGGGCCACACTATCCTGTATGCCAAATCGTTCGACGCAACCGAGAAAACGATGGCGGGGGTGATCATCCTTCAGCACGGACCGGATCTGCGGCTGATCCGCAAGATCACCGCGGAATCGGCCGAGTGGACCGGAGGCGCCTGGCGGTTCCGGCAAGGGTCCATCCTCCATTTCGACGCGCGTGGAAATTCCGTGGGGCGGCCCGTCGCGTTTACCTCCAAGATGATTCCCGTCGGCGAGCGCCCTGAAGTGCTGGAAAAAGCGGAGATGCAGGCCTCATTCATGAACAGCCGGGATCTCTACCAGTACATCGACCGGCTGAAAGCCGCGGGTGGAGGAACCATCCGAAAACTGCGCGTGGAGCTTTACGCCAAGCCGGCCGCCGCGCTGGCCTGTCTGGTGCTCACGCTGATTGGAATTCCGTTCGCCATCCAGCCGGTGCGGGGAGGAACCGCTCTGGGCTTGAGCATCGGGCTGGGAGTGGGCCTGGTTTTTTACGGCGCCAACGCCCTTCTGCTCGCGCTCGGCAAAGGAGGGTATTTGCCTCCTCTGCTGGCGGCCTGGGGAGCTCAGACCGGCTTCGCGTATTTTGGAATCAAAAAAACGCTGGAAAAACTCTCCTGAATGTATACTTGAAACGTG
>CAZKNC010000225.1:0-2678 GCA_964553935.1 uncultured Planctomycetia bacterium
CACCCGAATGGAGCCGATTAAATGGAGATGGCCGTGGGCTTCCAAAATCGCCACGACGTTAGCCGTCGGCACCTATTACCCGGAGGAGAAACATCCGGTGAGCCGGGTGCTCTTTAAAATCTACGAGCCGGCTTGCCGGTTCGTCCTGCGGCACCGGAAAGGGACCGTGATCGCCGCGCTCCTGTTGGTTCTCACCACGATCCCAGTCTACCTCCGCCTGGGTTCGGAGTTCATGCCTCCGCTCAGGGAAGGGACTCTGCTGTACATGCCCACGACCCTGCCGGGGATCTCGGTCACCGAAGCGCAAGGACTGCTCCAGAAACAAGACCAGATCCTGAAGAGCTTTCCGGAAGTGGAGCGGGTGTTCGGCAAGGCCGGCCGGATCGAGAGTTCCACCGACCCAGCGCCGTTTTCCATGATGGAGACGGTGGTGGTGTTGAAGCCGGAGAAGCAATGGCGCAAAGGGGTGACGTACGAACGGCTGATCGACGAGATGGACCAGCAACTGAAGATCCCCGGCACCACGAATGCCTGGACGATGCCGATCAAGAACCGGATCGATATGCTGAGCACCGGGGTGCGGACCCCTATCGGGATCAAGGTATTCGGCGCGGATTTGAAACGGATCGAGGAAATCGGCACCCATTTGGAGATGATCCTGAAGGATGTGCCCGGCACCCGGTCTGTCTACGCGGAGCGGGTCGCCGGCGGCTATTTCGTGGACTTTGACCTGAAACGGGAGGAATTGGCCCGCTACGGCCTGTCGGTGAACGACGTTCAAATGGTGATCATGACCGCCATCGGCGGGGAGAACATCACCACGACCATCGAGGGTCGGGAACGGTACTCGGTGAATGTCCGCTATGCCCGCGAATTGCGAGACGATCTGGAAGAGCTCCAGCGGGTGCTGGTTCCCACGCCCACCGGCCCGCAGATCCCGCTGGCGCAGTTGGCCGATATCCGGCTGGTTTCCGGACCGGCGATGATCCGGAATGAAAACGGGCTTCTGGCCGGCTACGTCTACGTCGACATGGCCGGCCGGGACATCGGCCGGTATGTGGCCGACGCCAAGCGCAAGGTGGCGGCGGAGCTGAAACTTCCGGCCGGCTACGCGCTGACCTGGAGCGGGCAATACGAGAACATGATCCGCGTGAAGGAACGGCTCAAAGTGGTTTTGCCCCTGACGATCTTCATCATCTGCCTCTTGCTGTATATGAATACCAAGTCCGCTGTAAAGACCGGCATCGTTCTGCTGGCGGTTCCGTTCTCCCTGATCGGCGCGGTCTGGCTGCTCTGGATCTTGGGCTACAATGTTTCAATCGCCGTCTGGGTCGGGATGATTGCGCTGATGGGCCTGGATGCCGAGACCGGCGTCTTCATGCTCCTCTTCCTTGACTTGGCCTATCATGAAGCGGTGGACAAGAAAAAGATGCGCACCGAAAAAGATTTGGAGGAGGCGATCGTGCATGGAGCGGTCAAACGGGTGCGGCCCAAGATGATGACAGTCATGGCCGCGTTCATGGGGCTTCTGCCGATCATGTGGTCCCACGGAGCCGGCGCGGACATGATGAAGCGGATCGCGGCCCCGATGGTGGGAGGGCTGGTGACTTCGTTCGCGCTGGAACTGCTGGTTTATCCGGCGGTCTATGCCATCTGGAAATGGCACTTTGAGATGAAAAAGGGCCGCGCAGCATGGGTTCTGGCTCAGGAAAGTATTTCAACATGACCACCACCTGTCCGATGCACCCGGAAGTCCGGCAGGAGGGGCCCGGCTCCTGCCCGAAATGTGGGATGAACCTGGAACCGATGGCGCCTGCTGTCGGGGAAGCGGCCGGTTCTCCCGAGCAGCAGGAATATCGGTCGATGCTGCGCCGGTTTTGGATCAGTTTAGCGCTCTCCATTCCGATTGTTTTAGGTGTTTTACCCGAATCGATGGAGTTCCTGTTTGCCACACCGGTGGTCTTCTGGGGTGGGGGGTGGTTTTTTAAGCGGGGTGTTTTGTCCATTATCCGCCGGAGTCTGAACATGTTTACGCTGATCGCGCTGGGCGTGGGAGCCGCCTACCTTTACAGCGCAATCGCGATGGTTTTTCCCGGCCTTTTCCCCCCGACGTTTCGTGGGCCGGCCGGCGAGGTGCCGGTCTACTTCGAAGCGGCGGCGGCGATCACGGTATTGGTGATCCTGGGCCAGGTCCTGGAACTTCGGGCGCGCACCCAGACCAGTGAAGCCATTCGGGCGCTGCTGAACCTGGCGCCGAAAACAGCCAGGAGATTGAAGAGCGACGGCACCGAAGAGGAAATCCCTTTGGAACAGGTCAAGGTGGGCGACCGGCTCCGGGTTCGCCCCGGCGAGAGTATTCCGACCGATGGAACCGTTCTCGAAGGTTCCAGCTCGGTGGACGAATCGATGGTGACCGGTGAGTCCATCCCCGTGGAAAAGCCGGCCGGTTCCAAACTGATCGGCGGAACGGTCAACGGGACCGGCAGTTTCATCATGAAGGCCGAGAAGGTGGGCAGTGACACGCTGTTGGCCCGGATCGTGCATTTGGTTGGTGAAGCCCAGAGGAGCCGGGCGCCGATCCAGCGTCTGGTGGATGTGGTCTCCGCTTATTTCGTGCCGGCCGTCATTCTCACGGCCATCGTGACCGCCTTTGCGTGGGGAACCTTCGGCCCCGAGCC
>CAZKNC010000226.1:0-2652 GCA_964553935.1 uncultured Planctomycetia bacterium
CAACGTGGGTTTGAGTGACACCAACCTGTCCAAGAAGGAGCTTTGCGACGAGATCAAGAAATACGTGCCTCGCTTTTACTTCGTGGAGGCCGAAATCGGACAGGATCCGGACCAGCGCAACTATATTGTGAGCAACGAAAAGATCGAAAAGAAGGGATTCCGTCCTCAGGTTTCCCTGCAGGCCGGAATCGCGGAGCTGATCAAGGGATATCAAGTCATTCGAAGAAACGGGTACGCCAACATCTCATGAGAACGACACAAACGGGAGGCATGCGGTGGATCTGGTTCTGATCAATCCGGGCGGCCGGAAAACCATTTACCAAGGGTTAGGGAACAGCTTGACTGCCATCGAGCCGCCGGTCTGGGCCGGACTGATGGCGACCTACGTCCGCGGCAAAGGATTCTCGGCCGAGATCGTGGATGCCGAGGCCGATGAGCTGACCCCGGAGCAGACTGCCGAACGGGTGGCGGAGCGGAATCCGCTTCTGGTGGCGGTCGTGGTGTACGGCCATCAACCGTCCGCTTCCACACAGAACATGCCGGCCGCCGGGGCCGCCTGCAGCGCGATCCGCAGGCGTTCTCCCTCCCAGAAAATCCTGCTGGTCGGCGGACATGTCGCCGCGCTTCCCGAGCGGACTCTGCGGGAAGAAGAGGCCGATTTCATTTGCTCCGGCGAAGGGCCGGTCACGCTGCACGAGCTGCTGTTGGCCCTGCAGTCGGGCCGAGAGGAGGATCTTTCAAAGGTTCATGACCTCTGGTACCGGCGCGGAGACCAATTCCTGGCGACGGCGCCGGCCCCGCTGATGAAGAATCTGGATGCCGAGATGCCCGGGGTGGCGTGGGACCTGCTGCCGATGGAAAAATACCGCGCGCACAACTGGCACTGCCTTGAAGACTTGAAGCGGCAGCCGTACGCGGCGATCTACACGACGCTCGGATGTCCTTACCACTGCAGTTTCTGCTGCATCCAGGCGCCGTTCAAGAGCGGGGAGAAGGTGGCCGGTTTCAAGGAAGAGACCAACACCTACCGGTTCTGGTCGGTCGATTCGGTGATGAAGCAGATCGATATCTTGGTGAACAAGTACGGCGTCCGCAACATCAAGATCGCCGATGAGATGTTCGTGCTGAACGTGCGGCATGTGGCCGGCATCTGCGACGCGATCCTTTCGCGGGGCTACGAACTGAACATCTGGGCCTACGCGCGCGTGGACACGGTGCAGGATAGCATGCCTGAAAAGCTGAAGAAAGCCGGCGTCAACTGGCTCGCGTTCGGGATCGAGGCGGCCAACGAACGGGTCCGCGGGGACGTCCAGAAAGGTTTCGGACAGGAAAAGATCTTCGACACGCTTCGGAAGGTGCGCGCGGCCGGCATCAACGTGATCGGCAACTACATCTTCGGCCTGCCCGAAGACGACCTGCAGACGATGCAGGAGACGCTCGACATGGCGCTGTCGCTCAACTGCGAGTTCGCCAACTTCTATTCGGCGATGGCGTATCCCGGTTCCCAGCTGTACAGCACGGCGGTGCGGGAAAAATGGTCCCTGCCGGAAAAATGGAGCGGCTACTCCCAGCATTCGTTCGACACGCTGCCGCTTCCGACCAAATACTTGAGCTCCGGGGAGGTGCTGGCGTTCCGGGACCAGGCGTTCCAGGCCTATTACCGGTCCGAGCCGTATCTGCAGAGGGTCCATCAGAGGTTCGGCGCCGAAACGGCTCAGCATCTGCGGGAGATGGCGGCTCATCCGCTCCCCCGTAAGCACGTTCCGGCTTCCGCGGCGGGGGTGGTCCGGTGATCATCAGCCGCACGCCATTCCGGATCTCCTTCTTCGGAGGAGGAACCGACTACCCGGTTTGGTACCGGGAGCACGGCGGCGCCACGCTGGCCACCACGATCCGCCGGTACTGCTACATCACCTGCCGCTGGCTGCCTCCTTTTTTTGAGCACAACAGCCGGATCGTTTGGTCGAAGATCGAGCTGGTGAAGGAATGGGAGGAGATCGAGCATCCGTCGGCCCGCGAGTGCCTGAAATACCTGGGCATCGATCAGGGCATTGAGATCCATCACGACGGAGATCTGCCGGCCCGCACAGGATTGGGTTCCAGCTCTTCCTTTACGGTGGGGCTGCTGCACGCGCTCTATGGTCTCAAAGGGATCATGCCCAGCAAGATGCAGCTGGCGATGGAGGCGATCCATGTGGAGCAGGAGCGGCTGCAGGAGAACGTGGGTTCTCAGGACCAGGTGGCGGCTGCGTTCGGCGGCTTCAACCGGATCGACTTCAAACCCGACGGCACCGTCCAGGTTTCACCGATGCTTCTGAATCGAGAGCGCTTGACAGAGCTGGAGCAGCACCTGCTGTTGGTTTATACCGGTGTTTCACGGACCGCCTCGGATATCGCGGCCGAGCAGATCCGGACGAACCGCGAAAAGAAACCGGAGCTGAAGATGCTGCTTCAGATGGTGGAAGAGGCCTCCTCGCTGCTGCAGGGGAAGGGACCGCTGCTGGAGTTCGGCAAGCTTCTGGACGAAGGGTGTCGGCTCAAGCGAAGTCTCACCGGGAAAATCTCCAACTCCACCAGTGATGAGCGTTACGAACGGGCGCGCCGGGCCGGCGCGGTCGGAGGAAAACTTTGGGGCGCCGGCGGCGGCGGGTT
>CAZKNC010000227.1:0-1539 GCA_964553935.1 uncultured Planctomycetia bacterium
GGTCATCGGGGTAAATGTCGCGATGGCCTCTGGGGCAGAAAACATAGGTTTTGCAATTCCCGTAAATCGCGCAAAAAAAGGTATTGAGGACGTCAAAACTAAAGGCAAGATCACTTATCCATTTCTCGGTGTGCGCTATCTTCTTATCACAGAGGATCTTGCCAAGGAAAATAAATTGCCGGTTGATTACGGCGCGTTAGTGGCGCGCGGCGAAAATGTGACCGACCTTGCGGTTACTCCGGGATCCGCCGCAGACAAGGCAGGAATTGTGGAAAACGATATCATACTTGAGATAAACGGTGAAAAAATCATTCAAGAAAACTCCCTCGCCAAACTTATTCAAAAATATAGCGTAGGGGATGCAATAACCATAAAAATCCTCCACAAAGGCGATGAAAAAGAAGTTCAGGCGACGTTGGGGGAGAGGTGACTCAATGGCTAAGCAGCCAGTTTAGCCGTTGAATTATCAATCTTGACATAGGAGTGATAATGGATTAAAATAGGATAAAGAGTGCAAAATTTTACTCAAAAATCTCAGCAAGCGCTGCAAGCGGCGCATGAGCTTGCGCAGAAACTTCAGCATCAGCAGGTCTCGGACCTCCATCTTTTGCATACATTACTTGCCGAGTCGAATCCGGACGAATCCATTATTTTTGGAATACTAAATAAACTGGGAGTTGACGCCTCTCTTGTAAGAGGGAAACTCGAGGGCGCGCTTGCAAGAATTCCGCGGGTTTCAAGCGATATAAATGTGCCTTTCGGCCAGGTAAATATTACCCCGACACTCGCAAGGGTTCTGGGCCGGGCACAGCAAGAGGCAAAAAATCTTTCCGACGAGTATATAAGCGTGGAGCATTTGTTTCTCGCGATGGTTGCGACAGATTCTCCTTCGCAATCAATTCTCAAAGAGGCGAATTCTTACGCGGGAGCAGTTGTTGGCTCCGAAATCGTCCATCAGCTTGACTACGATACGGTTCTTAAAATTCTTGCCCAGTTGCGGGGGAGCATGAGGGTGACAGATCCTCAACCAGAAAGCAAGTTTCAGGCGCTGGAAAAATATTCCAGAAATCTAACAAAGCTGGCTCGCGAAGAAAAATTGGACCCCGTGATCGGTCGGGATGACGAGATAAAGCGCGTTATGCAGGTGCTTTCGCGCCGCACAAAAAATAACCCCGTGCTCATTGGCGAGGCGGGCGTTGGCAAAACAGCGATTGTAGAGGGTTTGGCGCAGAGAATTGCAGCCGGCGATGTGCCAGACAGTATACGGGGCAGAGATGTCGTGGCCCTTGATATAGGAGCGCTTGTCGCCGGAACAAAGTACAGGGGCGAATTTGAAGATCGCTTGAAGGCAGTGATTAAAGAGATTGAGCGGTCGGCCGGGCATATTGTGCTCTTTATAGATGAACTTCACGTGATTGTCGGCGCGGGCGCCGCGGAAGGCGCGGTTGACGCTTCAAATATGCTAAAACCTGCTTTAGCCCGCGGCGAGCTTCATGCGATAGGCGCCACAACTTTGCGGGAATATCAGCAGCATATTGA
>CAZKNC010000227.1:1549-2647 GCA_964553935.1 uncultured Planctomycetia bacterium
AAGATTCCAGCCGGTATTCGTGTCAGAGCCGACCGTGGAGGACACGATAGCTATACTTCGGGGCATTAAGGAAAAATACGAACTTCATCATGGAGTAAAGATAAAGGACTCGGCGCTCGTGGCAGCGGCAAATCTTTCTTCGAGGTACATTACGGGGAGATTTTTGCCCGACAAAGCAGTGGACTTGGTGGACGAGGCGACAAGCGCTCTTCGCATGAATATAGAGTCCCAGCCGGAGGAGCTGGATAAACTGAAGCGCGAGATGCGGCGTCTGGAAATTGAAAAGGAAGCGTTGAAGCGCGAAAAAGACAAGAAGACAAAACAGGCGCGAAGCGCGGCCGAAAAGCAGCTCTCGGATATATCCGAAAGGGCCCGGACTCTTGAATACAAATGGAAGAACGAAAAGGAAATTATTTTTGCCATTCGCGACCTGCGCAAGCAAATTGATAAAACTCGCCAGGAGGCGGAGATTGCCGAGCGATCCGGGGATCTTCAAAAAGTCGCCGAGATGCGCTACAGCAAAATTCCCGTGCTTGAAAAAGAGCTCAAAGAAAAAGAAAAAGAACTCGTGAAGATCCAGAGCGCTTCGCGCATTTTGAAAGAGGAGGTCACGGAAGAGGATATCGCGGAAGTTGTGTCTCGCTGGACAGGCATACCTGTGGCAAAAATGCTTCAGGAAGAACTTGTAAAACTCAACGACATGGAAAAAGAACTCGAGCAAAGAGTAGTTGGGCAGGAAGAGGCCGTCTCCGCTGTGGCGAATGCGATACGGAGAAGCCGCGCCGGTATTGCCGAAGAGACTCGGCCCATTGGCTCGTTTATGTTTCTTGGACCCACGGGCGTAGGCAAGACCGAGCTCGCGCGCGCTCTTGCGGAATTTATGTTCAACGACGAGTCCGCGCTCGTGCGTCTTGATATGTCTGAATACGGCGAGCGGCATGCCGTCGCGCGCATAATCGGTTCGCCTCCCGGATATGTGGGGTACGAAGAGGGAGGTTATTTAACGGAGGCCGTGCGTCGAAAACCCTATTCATTATTGCTGTTAGATGAAATTGAAAAAGCGCATCCCGATGTGTTTAATATTTTGTTACAAGTGTT
>CAZKNC010000228.1:0-977 GCA_964553935.1 uncultured Planctomycetia bacterium
ATCTTTCTTCCCTTCATCGTCTCACTTCGCCGCCTTAGCTCAGTGGTAGAGCAACGGTATCGTAAACCGTGGGTCCGGGGTTCAAATCCCCGAGGCGGCTCCATACTGGAACGATGCGTTCCAGAACATCACTTTTCACCTGATCCAAGCGGCAGTTCAGCACTTCTAATGAACCCAGTTTGGCCTTCATGCGCTCTTTGCCCCTCGATAAGGTGCGGAATGGCTCCCGCAAGCGGAAAGTCAGCTCTCCGTCTTTCAGTTCTAATGATTCTTTCAATTCGATGAGCATTTCGATCCGCGTCTTGGGAGCGCCGTTCTCGAATTTCATCTTTGCCTTCTCGACGAAGAGGAGCTTGTCGATGAATTCCTCCCGCCACGTCCTGCCCTGTTTCCCGAACTCCTTTATCCGTGCCTCGCAGCGCTTCACTTCCACATCCAATTCGTCAATCTTGCGCTTGAATGCGTCCTCGGGGATGAGCTTGGGGTTCGCCAGTCGCTCGTCAATCAGATCACTCACTCTCTTCTCGGCGAGCTTGTGCTGATCATGTAAACGCTGGATGTCGGTCTCACGTTGCTTCTTCTTGTCCTCCTGCGTCAGCTTCAACTTTTGGAGAGCCCAGTCGATGAAGGCTTGGGGCAGCTCAGCGTCGATGACTCCGTTGAGAATCTTCGGATCAAGTTTCTCCTGACGCATGCAGCGTTTCTGAGTACAGGGGCGTTTCTTCTGCTTGGAGCAACGGAAGTAACAGAGGAGCTTCTCGCGGTTCTCTCTTTTGACGAAGATCTTCTGCGTGTCGAGGACGACGCATGCACCGCATTCGCCACAGTTGATGAGGCAGGGGTACGGGTTCTCATGGGTTTGCGAACGAGGACGCCCGCGGGAGCCAAGGATTTCTTGCGCCCGGTCGTATTCGGGTTTCGAGATCATCGACTCGTGCATTCCCGGCCACGTTTGCCCGCCCCAGTCGTATTCACCG
>CAZKNC010000228.1:987-2615 GCA_964553935.1 uncultured Planctomycetia bacterium
TATCATAGAGCGTATTGAGACCAATGGGACTGACGATACGCTTTCGTCCTTTGACGACCGTCAGTTTCCATTCGTTCAGAGCGAGATCCAGAATCTCCTCTACGGTATACGCACCGGATAGAAGATAGTCCCAGCATTTTCGCACAAGTGGGAAGCGGTCAGGATCGGTGTAAATCTTCTTCTCGCCCTTGATGCCACCGTAGTCGTTGAGGAAACCGACGGGGGCGATGCCCGGACGCCAACCCATCTTCGCCTTTTGGAGCATCCCGCGCTTCACATCTTTGCCGAGGTCGATGGAATACTGGGTGGACATGCCAAACTCCACGCTCATCTGAATAACGTTATCGGAAGGGAGATACACCTTCTCCGACGTGATGATGGCTTTCAGGATTCCTTGCTGTAAAAGCCACATAAGGCGTCCACCGTCGATGGGATTCCGGGCGAGTCGATTCAATCGCCAACAGACGATGACGTTGATGATTCCACCCTCGATGTCGGCGACAAGACCATTGAAAATGGGACGTTCGGGTGCTTTGGCGGACCTCTCTTCCGTATACGTTTTTGCAATGGTACCACCGACCCGCTGTGTACTCTTTATATTCTCCTCATGCTGGGAGGAAATGGAGAGTACCTGCTGATCTTCCTTGTCTTTGGTGGACTTACGCGCGACTGAGCCGATGTGGAGTGTGGAGAAATCGAGGGTCATGGTAATTGTTGGAATGGGGTGAAATGCCCAAAGGGGCGACCCTGAGTGCCCAACATCAGTCGAAGGACTTTTGTCGGCAGGGCCGCCCGTATGAGCGACAATACCAAATACAATCCTTCGAGCGGTGATGTGGGCACTGAGGGCATTATAGACAGAAGGAATGAGGAAATAAACGCGAATGGAGTCTTATGGTTCATGCCTCTGTATCTTTCGAGCGCGGAGGCCACGCTTGATGTTTTCGCTCAATTGTTGCCGTTCAAACTGCTGCAAATTCAAAGAGAGTTTGAGAGTAAATCCGCTGGTGATGATTTCTGTCGGAGTCCTGATCTCCTTCAAAATTCCACGATAGAGCATGTCCGCAAGTTGCGTGCCATCGGGATAGTTTCGAGTCAAACGGCACAGGTCACAGGTGAGGACCGCATTCGCTTCCCCGCGTTCGAGCCGCCGTAGCATGTCGAGGAAGATCGGTCTGGCTCCGGAACGACTTGCGGATGCCACCTCAGTGAAAACGTGCCAAATGTTGAGTCCTACCTCTGCGGCGAAGTTGAGCAGCGTGCGTTTCTGACCTTCGACGCTGTGCAGGTAATGCCTCACATGAGGCGTTGTTGCGCGGCAATATACGAAGAATTTGAGCGGGGACATAAAATGGTTGGGGAGAAATAGAAAAAAATCGTCAGAATTTTTTGCGTTCTTTGGATGGGACCCACATGTCGCCGACTTGCTTGTAGCCCGCGGCAGCATGTCCGAGAGCCAAACCCCATTGGAGGCTTCGGATGCGGCACTTCACTTCGTTGGGAGCCACTCCCTTGCATTGCAACATGCTCTGTGTGCAGAAATCCAAGCTGAGGTTGAATGTGCCGTATTTGGCATTTTTGAGGACTCGAATCTGAAAGCAACGAAGTACTTCGGGCGTCGGCTTACC
>CAZKNC010000229.1:0-2535 GCA_964553935.1 uncultured Planctomycetia bacterium
GCGTGTCAGTACCTTTAACTTGGACGAGTATGTCGGACTTCCCCACGAGCATTCGCAGAGCTACCATTACTTTATGTGGGAGAATCTCTTCAAGCACATCAACATCAACCCGAAGAACGTCCACATCCCCGACGGGACGGCCAAGGACGTTCCCGCGTTCTGCCGCTGGTACGAAGAGCAGATCGTCAAGGCGGGCGGGCTGGACGTGCAGCTGCTGGCCACATCGCTTTCAACGAGCCGGGCTCCTCGCGGGGCTCCCGCACGCGCGTGAAGACGCTGGATGAGCGCACGCGGCAGGACAACGCCCGGTTCTTCCGCAACATGAACGAGGTCCCGAAATACGCCATCACCATGGGCATCGGAACCATCATGGACGCCCGCCAGCTCATCATGCTGGCGAACGGCGCGGGGAAAGCCGACGCCATCGCCCGGACCTGCGAAGGCCCGATCACGGCGATCGTTCCGGCAACCATCGTGCAGCTGCATCCGAAGGCCACCATCATCGTCGACAAGGCCGCCTCCGCGAAGCTGAGCCGGGAGTACCCGGCCGAGCCGCACGTTCTGGTTCTGGCTTAAGCTTCATGAGCGTCCCCAACCACGATCTCCTGAAGTCCGTCCAGACGGCCCGGACCGGCTCCGAGCTGGTTCAGGGTGTCCGCAAGGCGAACGCGGCTTTCACGCTGCTGTCCTCCGCTCCGGCGGTTCTGCGCAAGGCCGGCTACAAGCCGCTCACGCCCGCGCAGGTCAAAACGCTGAAAGCCCAGGGCAACACGGCGGAGGATTGGAAAAAGGTCTGGGCGGGGCCCAAGTTTGATCCCAAAAGTGTCTCCCGCTGCCAGTTCCTGGGCCCCAATCTTCTGAGCGCTTTTTCAGGGGAAGTGGAGGTGGAGGGGGTCCGTTTCGCGACGGGCCTGGCGCACGCCACCTTCTCTCACTCGGTCATCGGCCGAAACGCGTTTATCCGCAATGTTCGGCTGATCGATCGGACCGTGGTTGGGGACAGCGCCGTCCTCTTTGACGTCGGCTCCATCAGCAAGGGAAAATCCAAAACCTTCGGCAACGGCCAGGAAGTTCTGATCGCTGTTGAGACCGGCGGACGGGAAGTGCCGCTGTTCGCCGAGCTGACGGTGGCGGACGCTTGGGTGCTGTGCCGGTCCCGCGGCAACAAGGCGCTGGTTTCCGGCTACGCCGAAGAGCTGGGGGCGTATCTGAAGTCCGTTTCCGCTCCGTTCAACGTGGTGGGAGCCGCTGCCCGCGTTCTGCACACGCCCACGCTGCGGGATGTGTTCCTCGGGGATTCCGCCGTCGTCGCTTCCGCCCAACAGGTGGACAACGTCACGGTGTTGAGCAATGCCGAAGAGAAGACGGAAATTTCACATGGAGCGATCGTGAAGTCCTCCGTACTCCAGTGGGGTTCCGAGGTGACCAGCGAAGCGATCGTCGATACTTCTCTGCTCACGGAGCACTCGCATGTCGAGCGGCACGGCAAGGTGACCCATTCGATCCTGGGGCCGAATACCGGTGTCGCCGAAGGAGAGGTGACCAGCGCTCTGCTGGGGCCGTTTGTCGGCTTCCATCACCAGTCCCTGTTGATCGCGGCTCTCTGGCCGGAGGGCAAGGGCAACGTCGGCTACGGCGCCAACGTCGGTTCCAACCACACCGCCAAAGCCCCCGACCAGGAGATCTGGCCGGGCGAGGGAACCTTCTTCGGCTTGGGCGTGAACATCAAATTCCCGTCGGATCTGACCCGCTCGCCCTACACCATCATCGCCAGCGCGGTGAACATGCTTCCTCAGCGGGTGGAATTTCCGTTTTCCCTCCTCAACACGCCGGCGGTGGCCACGCCGGGTCTTTCACCGGCTTACAACGAGATCATGCCGGGCTGGGTTCTCTCGGACAACATCTACATGGTCAAGCGGAACGAAGGCAAGTACGCCAAGCGGAACAAGGCGCGCCGCTCCAAGTTCGATTTCGAAGTGTTCCGGCCGGAAATCGTGGATCTCATGCTGGACGCCCGCCGGCGTCTTGAGAAGGCCGGCGGAAAAGAAGTCTACACCTCCAAGGATGTCGAAGGGCTCGGCAAGAACTACATGTCGGAGAACAACCGCAAGAAGGGGATTGAGGCCTACACCTTCTATGTCCGCACTTACGCTCTGCTGGGTTTGAAGCGGGAGCTGGAGAAGCCGGGTTCCAACCCGGCCCGCTGGGAACACGAACGCAAGGTCCTCGAAGCGGAGTTTCCCGGCGCGGAAACCAAAGAACTGCTCAAGGCGCTGATTCAGCAGCAGGAAAAGATCGCCGCGCAGGTGCAGTCGTCGAAGGAAAAGGACGACCATCGGGGCGCGGAAGTGATCGCGGACTACGCTGAAGCGCACAAACCGGCTAAGGACGACTCCTTCGTCAAAGAAACTTGGGCCGCGACCGCCAAGATGAAGGGGGAGATCGAGAAACTGATCGCTTCCTCTTCTTCCCGCCCGGTCCCGGCGGCGGCCGCCCGGTAAACTCCATCTTGTCGAATCCTCCCATTACCGAGCA
>CAZKNC010000230.1:0-2517 GCA_964553935.1 uncultured Planctomycetia bacterium
AAAGCAATACATCATCTAATACTGCATCTTTTCTGGCTATTTTTATTATCCCTTTATTTTCAAATTGATACGATACCGACCCAGGTTGGCCAAACGTTCCTCCAGATTTTTCAAAAATATTCTTAATTTCACCAGTTGTTCTCTGCTTGTTGTCTGTTGCTGCCTCAACAATTATTGCCCCTATCCCACCTACCCCAAACCCTTCATAGACCACTTCTTCTAGCTGCCCTGCTTCTTTACCAAGAGCTCTTTGCACGGCTCGGTCGATATTGCTTTTCGGCATGTTTGCCAAACGCGCTTTTTCTATAGCCAGACGGAGTTTAAAGTTTTGATTTGGGTCGGTAATTCCAAAACCGGCTCTCACTGCAATGGTAATTGCATTTGCAATTTTTGTGAATGCGAGACCGCGTTTTACATCGGCGGTTCCCTTTTGCCTCTTAATTTGTGCCCATTTTGAATGTCCACTCATCTAGCTATTATAGTGTTTCCTTCTTGACTTTTGCAACAAAGAGTAGTAAAATGCTTTCCATCCTCAAAATCTTATTACATGACACTAATCAAAGTCCAAGCAATCCAGAAAGCATTCGAAGGAAATTGGGACGCGGCAATCTTTTTAAATAAACAACTCCTTAAAGATGACCCCAGCGATATTGAAGCATTAAATCGTCTAGCCTTAGCTTTTGGTGTAGTAGGAAAAATAAAAGAAGCAAAGCTTACTTACCAAAAAGTTCTCTCCATAGATGATCAAAACCCAATTGCCCTAAAAAATGTAAAACGCTTACTTAATTTGAATGTCAGCAAAAAAAGTAAAAAAAGCCAAAGAACCGACGCAGCACCTCTTTTAACTGGTGATGTTTCAACGATGTTTCTTGAAGAAAACGGAAAAACGAAAGTAATTGAGCTAGTTAACGTTGCAGAACCAAAACTTATATCAAGACTTATGACAGGAGAATCAATATTCTTAAATATTAAAAGGCTAAAAATATTTGTTCTCGATATGCAGGAGCAGTACATCGGTATGCTGCCGGATGATGTAGGAAAAAGGCTCATTAAGCTTATTCGCGGAGGAAACCTTTATAGAGCGTATGTAAAAGCAACTGCAAACCATCGAGTTATCATCTTTGTAAGAGAAATTAAGCGTGTAAACAAGTTTAAAAACCAACCTTCTTTTATTCCAGCAGATAAAACAAAAATTTCCTTTTCCGGTAAAACACAATCACAAGAAAAAGACGACAAAGATGAAACAGATCTTGAAGCCGAAGAATCGCTTGAAGACTAATGCTCCTTTATAATTACAAACTAAATTGAGCTGCTCTATATTTTCCGATCGTTACAACGATATCAGATATTGCATTATTTTCAACTGGACTGACTTTACAGCTCAAAAGTTTTACGATTCTCTCAAGGGTATAGCTATCTTTTTCTATAAATCTAACTTCTGATTTAGGAATAATGTCATTTGCTGTGGAAACAGCTATAACATTACCTCCGCTGTTTGTTAATATCCTGGCAATTCTATTTCCAAGACCAGTAACACCGCTGGCGTTGACAATATTAATACTGACTTTTTCTGAAGAGAGCGCATCATCCACAAAAAGTGACGAGACCAGTTTGTCAAGTACCAAATCGGAAAGTGCTTCAGTTGGTGAAGCAATACGATACGTGGCATACGTAACTTCATAATTTGGAATCGACTTTGTAAAAAACCAAAGCCGTAAAAAATCAAAAAGTGTTAGATTTGTTTGCGAAATACCTTGTTGCAACACACCCTGCTTTAAAAGAGACAGTATGTATTGATTGCTAACACGGCTTTTATCCTCCCTAATAAGAGAAGAAAACGTCACAAAACCATCAACAGGAACTCCAAGTATTACAGAAATCTTCTGGGAATCAGCTATATTTATTCCCTCTACCTCCAATAACGATATGCTCTTTAGGTCTGGGGCAAACGAGACAAGAGTATTGTTCTGAAGTAAAACTGTAAAACGATGTTCTCCATCAAAAAGACTTTGCTTTGCAACAGTAACAATTTTTGAAACAAAAGATCCAACAAGAAGAAAAAAAACCAAGCCAAGAAAAACAAACCCCATCCGTAATGTTTTCCCATTATTATGGATCTTTTTTTTCCGCATAGATATTGCTTTTTCGGCCAGAGGCCGATCAGCCTTTGGCTGATTTCTTTTTTGTAATAATTTCGGGGAGAACAAAGGTGGGCGCATTTATCGTTATTTGCTTTCCCTGCTTGTCCTTCTTTGTTTTCTTTTTTCTCCTTTATAAAATCCTCCAAAACTTCCCATAATTTCACCTCCCTTTCAATATTAATCGTATCAGTAATTGAGTACTTTTTGCAATTCTTCTGGTAATTTGCTTTCAAAAGTTACCTCTTTACTTGTCTGCGGATGCAAAAACGAAATCTTAGATGCATGCAAAAAAACTCGGGGCAAAATTTTTCTATCATCTCTCGCCTGTTTTCTACCTCCATACAAAAAAACAGAAAAAATAGGATAATTAATATGT
>CAZKNC010000231.1:0-2463 GCA_964553935.1 uncultured Planctomycetia bacterium
TCCTAAAGCCCCATCTGCCTCTTTTGCTCTGGGCGGCATTCTGCATGGTGCTGTCCAGTCTGCTCAAGGGGATCTCGCTCGGGATGCTGGTCCCGTTGGTGGATTTTGTCCTGCTCAACCGGCAGGTCAGTCTTCCTGCAGGAACGCCGGCACTGCTGGCGGAGCGGCTTTCCTGGTTCGGAGCCCAGCCGCCTCTGATCAAACTGAACACGCTGGCGGTGGCCGTGACGCTGCTCTTCCTGGTGAAGAACGTCATTTACTTTTTCCAGGCGGTCTTCATGAACGACGTGGCGCTCCGATTCCTTCGCGACATCCGAAACGGTTTGTATCGCCATTACCAGCGGCTTTCGCAGGATTTCTTCTCGGGCGAAAGAACGGGTGAGCTGGTCTCCCGCATCACGTACGACGTTTCGGTCCTGCAGAACACGCTGACGGAAGGGATCAGCGACCTGGTGTACGAGACCGCGCAGGTGGTCGTGTTCGCGGCCATCATCCTGGTCATTGATTGGCGGCTGGCTTTGATGGCCCTGCTGCTGCTGCCGGCCATCGGTTATCCGATCGTTCGGATCGGGAAAGCGCTTCGGAAGCTCGGCCACACCGTCCAGGAGAGGATGGCCGATCTGAACAGCCGGCTGATCGAGACCCTGCAGGGCATGCGCATCGTCAAGGCGTTCACGGCGGAGAACGCCGAGATGGATCGTTTCGCGAGGATCAATCAGTCCTACACGAAGGCGAACCTTCGAACCGTCAAACGGCGGGAAGCGCTGGCGGCCATCACCGATTTCATCAGCATGCTCGGAGGGATCGCGGTCCTCCAGTTCGGCGGGCGGGCCGTGCTGGCCGGGGCCCTTTCTCCCGGGACGGTCGTTCTCTTTCTGGCGGCGCTGCTGTCTCTGTACCAGCCGGTGAAAAAACTGAGCCGCCTTCACGCGGTGAACCAGCAGGCCTTGAGCGCGGCCAAGCGAGTCATGGAGATCCTGGGAACGGCTCCCTCCGTGCAGGAAGGGCCGGAAGCCGAAGATCTGTCCCGTTTCAGGAAAGAGATCCGGTTCGAGGATCTATGGTTTCGGTACCCCGCCGCGGAGGAACGGTGGGTGCTTCAGGGGGTGGATTTCTCGGTCAAGGCCGGGGAAGTGGTGGCGATCGTGGGGGCCAGCGGTTCCGGCAAGACGACGCTGATCAACCTCCTGCTGCGGTTCTACGACCCTTCCAAGGGCCGGATCACCCTGGATGGGACCGATCTGCGCAACGCGACCTTAAGCTCCATCCGGAGCCAGATCGGCCTGGTCACTCAGGATCCGTTCCTCTTCCACGACTCCGTCCGGACCAATATCGCGTTCGGCCGGCCGGAGGCCTCCCTGGAGGAAGTGATCCGGGCAGCCCAGGCGGCCAACGCGGACTCCTTCATTCAGCGTTTTCCGAAAGGATATGAAGCATCGGTGGGGGATTTGGGCTTCAAACTCTCCGGCGGCGAGCGCCAGCGGCTCGCCATCGCCCGCGCGCTTCTCAAGGACGCCCCGATCCTGGTTTTGGATGAGGCGACTTCTCAGCTGGACTCCGAATCGGAACACTTGGTGCAGGAGGCGCTGGAGCGGCTGATGCGGGGAAGGACGGTTCTGGTGATCGCCCACCGTTTTTCAACGATCCGCAACGCCGACCGCATCGTGGTGCTGGACCAGGGCCGGATCGCGGAGACCGGCCGGCACGAGGAGCTGTTGGAGGGTTCGGCCCTCTACCGGCGCCTCTACGAATTACAGGTTGCGCCCTAGCATGCTTTTTGCTAAAATCACGGTTTATGATGATTGAACCTCTCGTTAAAGAATTGTTGGAAGCAGGCGTCCATTTCGGGCACCAGACTCATCGATGGAATCCGAAGATGAAGCGGTTTATCTTCGCCAAGAAGAACGGCATCTACATCGTGGATCTGGAAAAAACCGCCCGGAATCTGGAGCAAGCCCGGGAATTCCTCCGCAAGGTGGCCTCGGAAGGAAATCCCATCCTGTTCGTCGGAACCAAACGCCAGGCGCAGTCCATCATCGCCGAGGAGGCGGTTCGCTGCGGACAGTATTACGTGAACCTGCGCTGGCTCGGCGGTCTTCTGACCAATTTCCAGACCATCCGCAAATCGATTGAGCGGCTCAAGCAGCTTCGCGGCTGGCGGGAAGACGGCACGTTCGAGAAGATGACCAAAAAAGAGGCCTCTCAAATGAGCAAGGAACTGGCGAAACTGGAGCGGGCGTTTTCCGGCATCATCGAGATGACGCGGCTGCCCAAGGCCATTTACCTGATCGACGCCAAGAGGGAGGAGACCGCGGTTCAGGAAGCCAACCGGTTGGGAATCCCGCTGGTCGCTCTAGTGGATACCAACAGCGATCCGGATCCGATTCGTTACGTGATTCCGGGAAACGACGACGCCATTCGTTCCATCAAGCTGGTGACCCATTTGCTGGCCGATTCGATTTT
>CAZKNC010000232.1:0-2453 GCA_964553935.1 uncultured Planctomycetia bacterium
CCGGCTCGAAGTGCGCCGGATCACGGTGTTCGAGGACCTGCTCGGCCCCCTGGGCCTGGACCAGCCGGCGGCCTTCGTCGGAACCGGCGGTGCCGATCACTTTAAGCCGGGCTTCCCTGGCCAATTGCACTGCGGCCAGCCCAACCCCTCCGCTGGCACCGTGGACCAGGACCGTTTCGCCCGGCTGGGCCTTGGCTTTGGTGAAAAGCGCCCGGCAAGCGGTTCCATAGGGAATTCCGAGGCAAGCTCCCTGCGCGAAGGAAACTTTCTCCGGCAAGGGATAAACCTGCCCCGCTTCAAAAAGGCCGTATTCGGCGTAGGAACCGGTGATACAGCGGCCGCCGTAAACCCGCTGGCCGACGGAGATCCCCCCAGCGTCCGGCCCCACCGCTGAAACGATCCCCGCTCCGTCCGCCCCGGGCGTATAGGGAACCTTCGGCCCGTAGCCGAACGTTCCGGCCCGAACGTACGTATCCACGGGATTGACGCCGGCGGCTTTCAGCTGAACAACCACCTGTCCCGAAGCGGGAGAAGGCCGCTCCACCTCCTCCAGCCGCATGACTTCCGGCGGGCCGGTTTGATGGACGCGGATCGCCTTCATAATCCATCGACCACGGTAATGAATTCCTGCATAGCTTGTTGAAACAAAGCCGGCTGTTCCAGGTTCACCAAGTGCCCCGCCTTTTGAAGGACCGCCAGCCGGCTTCCCGGAATCTGCTGCTGCATCGCGCGCGCCTGATCCAGCGGGATAAAGGTGTCTTCCTCCCCGGCGACGACCAGCGTCGGACACCGGATCGTTTCCAGCAAATCGAGGGAGTCGCGCCGATCCGCCATCGCCAGAAGGGAGTCGGCCACCCCGCCCGGTTCGTTAGCCGTGATCATCTCGGTGACGCGGCGCGCTACATCCGGGCGGTTCTGCATCGTCGTTTTTCCGATCAGATTGGGCAGGGCCGCCCGGGCGAACACCTCCAGCCCTTTTTCCTGGATTTCCTGGGCGGTCTTGAACCGTTTGGTCCGGGCTTCCGGCGTATCCATCTCCGCGCGGGTTGAAAAAAGGCCGAGCGCCCGCACCCGCTCCGGAAACTGGCGAAGGAACTCGAACGCCGCGTAGCCGCCCATGGAAAGACCGGCCACGATCAGCGGTTCTTTAAGCCCAAGCTCCTCCAGCAACCCGGCAACTTCTCGGGCCATCGCCGGCATGGAAGGATGCAGCTGCCGCGGCGAGCGGCCGAAGCCGGGCAGGTCGGGCGCGATCACATGACAGCGGCGTTCCAGCCATTCGAGGTCCGCTTCCCACATCGCCGAAGAAAGAGGGAACGCATGAAGCAGGAGGAAAGGGGTGCCGTGTCCGCCCGTCTTATGTGCCAGCATACCGTCATTATCTCATGGTAAGGTAAAAGACAGCATGAGCGAACGCCTCCAGAAAGTCCTGCTGGAAATCGACCGGTTCAACAGCGCGGATCCCCACGGATACGAACTGCTTTATTCCCAATGGCTCACCGACTGGGTGAAACGGCTGGAGCCCAACCCTTCCGAGGAACTGTTGATCACGGCACGCGGCCAGCACGTCGGCCGCTGGATGATCCCGCGCGGCAGCTACCCGAACGATCGAAAAGGCTACTTGGCCTGGCGGGAAAAGCTCAAAACGTTCCACGCCGAAAAAGTGGCCACGTTCATGCGGGAGGCCGGCTACCCGGCCGAATCGATCGCCAAAACGGAACGGATGATCCTGAAGAAAAACATCCGGGACCCCGAGGCGCAGGTCGTGGAGGACGCGCTCTGCCTGGTTTTCCTCGAACAGCAGTTCACCGACCTGCGGAAAAAAGAACCCGACGATAAAATGGTCGAGATCCTGCGCAAGAGCTGGCGCAAGATGGGCCCCAAAGGCCGCGCCGAAGCGATGCGGCTGGAACTCTCCGCCGAAGAAAAAGCACTGATCCAGAAAGCCCTTTCCTGACCGTGCGCGGGCTGTACCTTCATATCCCTTTTTGTCTCCAGAAGTGCCACTACTGCGATTTCGTCATCACGGTGGACCGTTCCCCGGGGATGAAGGAGCGGTTCTTCCGCGCGATTGAGCAGGAAGCCCGGCAGGCGTTCGAACGTTATGGCCGGCTGGAATTCAACACCGTCTACTTGGGAGGCGGCACGCCGTCGGCGCTTTCCGGGGAGGAGATGGACCGGCTGTTCGAAATCTTCCGGAACCGGTTCGCGGTCGATTCCGGCGCCGAGATCACCTGCGAGGTGAATCCCGGCGATGTCGATCGGGAGAAACTGGAATCCTACCGGGCGCTCGGCATCAACCGGGTGAGCGTGGGGGCTCAGTCGTTCAACGATCGACTGCTGTCGACGATGAACCGGCCTCACGATGCGCGGGCCATTGAAGAGACGGTTCAAATGCTGCGGGAGCTGGGGCTCACGAACGTGAGCTTGGATCTGATCCTACGCTTGCCCGG
>CAZKNC010000233.1:0-2436 GCA_964553935.1 uncultured Planctomycetia bacterium
AATAGTGCCCGCCCCGATACCGCCCATCGGGAGCGACGTGGACAACGATGGATTCCTGGATCTTGACAGCGTCCTGAACCACCGTCCTTTTCCCGATCTTGGACTGCTTGGTGATGACCGTTTTCTCACCGATGACCACGCCCTCCGCCAGTTGGGAATCCTCAATCCGAGACAGGGCCCCCACCTCTACGCCATCGGCGATCTCCGTCTCTTTGCCGGAAACCCTCACTCCCTTGCCAAAGGTTACGTTCAAAGAGATCTTGGCTGGATTCACATCGTCGGCGAATTGGACCTCCGAAGAGGCATAGTGCCGACGTAACTGCTCCAAAGTAGCTGTTCGAGAAGGAACAGCGGCGGTAAGGGTTGACGTCACGGAAGAAACCGCCGAGGGGATCCCCGACCCTCCGAGAGAGGGAGCCGCCGTCACCGAAACGGTCGCCGTGGAGGCACCCGCAATCGATACCGTTTCGGGTAAATCGTGAGCGGGCTGAGCGACCCAGGTTGCCACCGCGGCAATTTTCTTGAGGGCTTCATCCTGCTGAGCGGCGAATCCCACGACGTCCTCATCGACCATCGGCATGGTTCTCTTTAAATGAACCTGGAAATGCTTCCACGCGATGTCCCGCACTGTTTCGTAGGAGAGTCCCTGCTGGGCCTGAATCGGCTCCAGAAACGACGGGAGAACGGCGGCTGTTTGTGTCGTCGTCTCAGAACCCAGCATCGATTCCAGCGTCATGGGATAGGAAGTGGCCGCGTAGGGTCTTCCAAACGAACCGGCGGCCACCACGACCGGCTCCATAGAATCGCCGTAGCGGTCGTAGCCAAAAACAGCGTTGGGGGTGGCCTGAGCTTGATCAGTCAATTGGCCGGTGAGATCCTCCTGCTCTGCCAAACCCCGCCGACGGGCCGTTCCTTCCGCTGCATCCTTCGGGTAGGTTTCCGGATAGGCGGGACCGGCCGTCATGGCTTGGATCAGAGAGGGGACCTCCCCCGGCACCCGTCCCACGAACCATCCATCGGCCGTAGAGAACCCAACCCCGAACCCTTCCGGCCCGCGGTAACCCAGCGCGTGCCCGCCCACATAAGCCACTTCCTGGGCGTCCCAGGGCCCCTGCACTCCAATGATGCCGCAGCAAACCTTTGTTTTTCGAAGTTCGTCATCGGTCAAGCGGGCAAACTGCCCCGTGACAGCGGCGGCTTCCTCCACCTGATTGGGAGAAACCGCGGTAAAAATGGCCATCCCTGTAAAAGTGTTATCCTGAAGGAAGTCCGTGAGCGATCTCTCCTCATCGTTGTCCACTACCCACGCGCGAACGGACCGTCCCTGCTCATCGGCTGTTTCAACTTGAAATACAGGCGCCGCGTCATTCAAAACGATGTTGGCGACGTGAAGCATCTCCGTCCCATCCGGACGGGCCCGGCGCACCACCACCGAGACCGATCCTCCCACCTCGCTCAGCGTCGTCAGCAGTTGATCCAGCGGCCGGACCCCTGCGAACCGAAGGGGATGGAAGGACCTGAACCCGCTCATCACTTCGCGCATGTCTTCCAAAGAATGCACTGTTTCTCCGTCCACGCTTTTCTCTATTCTTCCGTCCTGGATCGCCTGTCGCGCGATGAGAAAACTATCGATCAATTTTCGAAGGGGGGTGAGCGGGGTCCTGACATCCGTCACGGGAGCCAGTTGATGCGCGGAAGCGTTCGCGGCGCAGGAAGTGCAGAACCAGGGCAGATCCGCCCCCTGGGATCGAGCTCCTTCCACAAATTGCTCCAGCACTTCATGGGCCTGGTGGTTCCCGGGAGCCAGGAGCCGGCCCACCAAAAGAGGCCATTCGATTTCTCTGCCCACGAATAAATCCTGCTGTCTTTGGTAGAGATCCAATAACCGGGCGAAGGTGAACCCGGGTACCGTACTCACCGAAGAACCATTGCTTGTCCAAAGGGGATCGGAAGCGAGAAACTGCACGGTCTCTTCCAGCGACAACGCGCCGGGAAGCCCACCCACACCCCCTGCTGAGCCGATAACCGCTGTAAGAGGTTCTTCCAAACCCACCTGAAGAGCGCGCTTCAGCTGGCCGACCGTTCGGTCTTCCTGCAGCTCCCGCAGGGCCCAAACAGGACAGACCTGTGTAAAGGTAACGGAAAGGATTGTAAGGAAGACGAAGAATGACCGAAAATCTCGGCGACGGAACGTTCTCACGATGGTTTTCTCCTCGGTTATTCCTTTAAGGCGGCGAGCGCCACGCCTTTCGATTCGGAGTGGGACACCGGTCGGATTTCACTATCGGATGAAGAGGTCGCGTTGGAGCTGACCTGCGGCCCGGCGGGAATGCTGTATTTTTCCCGGTATTTGTCCGACATTGGAGCGTAGGTTTCCTTGAGCACCCGGTGGTATTTTTCGGTGTCGGCCGGAGTGACCTTGCCCACCTGGGGGGC
>CAZKNC010000234.1:0-638 GCA_964553935.1 uncultured Planctomycetia bacterium
GGCGGCTCAGTTCGCGCGCGAGAACAACATCCCGTACTTGGGGATTTGTTTAGGCATGCAGTGCGCGGTGGTCGAGTTTGCCCGCAACGTGCTGGGACTGAAAGGGGCCAACTCCACCGAATTCGATCCCCACACGCCGCATCCGGTCATCAGCATGCTGGCCGAACAGCGCAAGGTGAAGCAGCTGGGCGGCACGATGCGATTGGGCGCTCAGCCCTGCCAGCTGCGCAAGGGCACGCTGGCCCGCCAGCTTTACCGGGAAGGACGGATTTCCGAGCGCCACCGGCACCGGTACGAATTCAACGGCGGCTATCGGGATGCTTTCGCGAAGTCCGGCATGGTGATCAGCGGGTACCTGCCGGGCAAGCGGCTGGCGGAGATCGTCGAGATCCCGGCCCACCCGTGGTTCCTCGGCTGTCAGTTCCATCCGGAGCTCAAGTCCAAGCCGGACCGGGCGCATCCTCTTTTCCGCGGATTTCTGAAGGCGGCTCTTCAGCGGGCCCAAGCCGGGCCCCGCAAACCGGAATCGGCGGCACTCGTTCAGGCGGCCGCCGAAACCGAAACCTGATGCGCACCGTCCAGATCGGCGGTGTTTCCATCGGAGAAGGGCATCCGCTGGTGCTCATCGCCGGGCCGGA
>CAZKNC010000234.1:648-2409 GCA_964553935.1 uncultured Planctomycetia bacterium
GAAAGCGAGTCCTCCGCGCTGCGGCATGCCCGAGCTATCTCCGACATCGCGGTGGGCCTGGGCGTTCCGTACGTTTTCAAGTGCAGCTACGACAAAGCCAACCGCACCTCGGTTCGCAGCTACCGCGGGCCCGGCTTGAAGAAAGGGCTCGCGGTCCTCAAGAAAGTCCGGCGGGAAACCGGCGTGCCGGTCACCAGCGACGTCCATTGCGTGGACCAGGTGAAGCCGGCGGCCGAAGTGCTCGACCTCATTCAAGTTCCCGCGTTCCTGTGCCGGCAGACCGATCTCTTGGTGGCGGTCGGCCACGCGGGCCGCGCGATCAACGTGAAAAAAGGCCAGTTCCTTTCCCCCGAGGACATCGGGCCCGTGCTGGAAAAGATCGAATCTACCGGAAACCGGAAAATCCTCGTGACCGAACGGGGAACCACCTTCGGCTACAACAATTTGGTCAACGACATGCGCGCTTTGGGAATCCTTCGGCGGTTCGGCTACCCCGTTGTTTTCGACGCCGGCCATTCCAGCCAGACGCCCGGCGGGCTGGGGCACGCCTCCGGCGGCAAGGCGGAGTTTATCCCGCTGTTGGCCCGTGCGGCGGTCGCGGCCGGCTGTGACGCGGTGTTCGTGGAAGTGCATGAGAACCCGGCCAAAGCCCTCTGCGACGGGCCGAGTTCCCTGCCGCTCAAACAATTGCCGGCCATGCTGGAAGATCTAGTGAGCATCCGCCGCGCCCTTCACCGCGCATGAAGAAACAGATCTTGAAACGGGCTCGGAAGGTCCTGCAGATCGAGCGGGACGCTTTGGACCGGCTGGCTCGGCGCGTCGATCGCCGGTTCGAGCAGGGGGTCGATCTGCTTGATCGCTGCGTGGGGCGGGTGGTGGTGCCGGGGATGGGCAAACCCGGGTTTGTCGGGCAGAAGATCTCGGCCACGTTTTCCTCGCTGGGGGTTCCTTCCTTGTGGCTGCATCCGGCGGAAGCCGCGCATGGAGACCTGGGCCGGGTGACCGGGCAGGATGTGGTGATCGCGCTTTCGCATTCCGGCGAGACGGATGAAATCCTGCATCTGCTGCCGGTCCTGCGCCGCATCGGCGCCAAGCTGATCGCGGTGACGGGAAATGCCGGCTCCCGGCTGGCCCGGCAGGCCGACGTGGTGCTGGACACTTTCGTCAAGGAGGAGGCCTCTCCCTGGGGATTGGTTCCCACCGCTTCGACCACGGCGATGCTGGCATTGGGGGACGCACTGGCGGTGGCTCTTTCGGAGAAAAGGGGATTCAGCCCGAAAGATTTCGCCGCGCTTCATCCCGGAGGGAATCTTGGAAAACGGCTGACGCTGTGCGTGGAAGATCTCATGCGCACGGAGAGCGCCCATCCGGTGGTCCGCGAGTCGGATTTGGTGCAGAAGGTCCTGCTCAAGATCACGCAGGCCCGGGCGGGGTCGGCCTGTGTCGTGGACCGGAAAGGGAAGCTCACCGGGATTTTCACGGATGGGGATTTGCGCCGGCATATCGAGGGCGATCCTCAGATTTTGCGCCGGAAAGTTGGAGAGGTGATGACGCGGGATCCCAAATCGCTTCCCGTCGGGCATCTGGCGGTGGAGGCGCTCCGGATCCTTAAGGCCTACCGGATCGATGAGATCCCGATCGTGGACCGCCGTTACCGGCCGGCGGGGCTTCTGGACATTCAGGATCTTTTGAAAGCGGGGTTGGTGTAGCGTGTTCACTTTTTTGAGGAGGGCAGCGGAGATGGTTCGCACGAAGAAAGGC
>CAZKNC010000235.1:0-2404 GCA_964553935.1 uncultured Planctomycetia bacterium
GCGATGATTTGCGCGAGATCTTCCCGGGCCGGCGCCCAGATCCTGTCCGAGCGGATCAGGCCCCCGCGCCAGGGATTGACGAACGCACCTTCCAAATGGATCCCGAGCACCTCCGCCCCATCCCCGGCAACACCGCACAGCCCGGCCGCCACCTCCAGGTGCCGGTTGTCCGAACGGATGTTCCGGCGGACCATGCTGGTGGCCAGATACCCGGTGGTGCCGTGCGCCGCCAGCACGCGGCTGACCTGGCGCATCGACTCCGCGGCGCCGTCCATCAAATCATAGCCGCCAGCGCCGTGCAAATGCAGATCGATCATTCCGGGAGTGATCCAGCCGTCGACGGATTGGGCCGATTCGTTGGGATTTCGCGGAGCGCCGGAGGCCGGCCCTGCGTAGGTGATGGTCTCCCCTTCGATCCCGACCGCTCCCTGCTCAATCACCCCGGCTGGCGTCACCACCCGGCCTAGAAACCACTTTCTCTCAATCATATCTCCATTCTTTCAGCCATTCGGGCCGGCTTCGACAGTCGCAGGCCGATGGGCGGCGGTTGGACTCCGCGACGGGGTTGCCCGGTGCGGCACATCCGCAGGCCGGCTGCCTTAAATACGCCCTCAGAGACCGGCCGAGGACTAAGAGAGTCCCGCGTGGGCGGGACGAACGGTGCCAAACCGGGCACCCCGGAGCGGAGAACGAGACGCCGTCCGGCCCGCCGGCAGTAAGAGCAAGTGGTTAGCCAACAGTGGAACCGCGGGTCAATCCCTCGATGATGTAGCGCTGGAAACAGAGGAAGACCACGATCACCGGCAGAGCCGTGATGGCCGAACCGGCCATCAGATGCACCCAATCGACGCCGTGCAGGGACTTGTAGAGGGCCAAACCGACCGGCAGGGTGCGCATCTCCACTGTGTTGGTGAGCAGGAATGGATAGAGGAAGGTGTTCCAGGAACCCATGAACGTGTTGATGCCGACCACCGCCAGCGCCGGCTGAGACAGCGGCATAATGACTCTCCAGAAAATTTGGAAATCCGAGGCCCCGTCGATGCGGGCCGCCTCCTCCACCGCCAGCGGCAGTTTGGAAATGTACTGCCGCATCAGGAACACGTTGAACGGCAGGACCAAGTTCGGGATGATGAGCGCCGAGTAGGTGTTGAGCCATCCCAGGTGCTTCATCAGGATGAAGGTCGGCACCATCAGCACCTGCGGGGGGATTGCGATGGAGCCGATGATGGTGAAGAACAGCATCTTCTTGTACGGGAAATCCTTCCGGGCGAAGACGTAGCCAACCATGGTCGAGAAAAGCAGGTTAGCCAGCGTGATGACGGCGGCGATCCAGGCGGAGTTCCAAGAGTAGAGCCCGAAAGGACCGCTGACCAGCACGTCCCAGTAGTTGTTGAGGGTCCACTTCCGAAAAACCATGCGGAGGTCGTCGAGATAAACCGTGCCGCTGCCTTCATTGAAAGTAAAAGCAACCTCCTCGGCCATCCGCTCGGAGACGCCGGGGCTTAGGATCCCCAGGCGGAATTCCTCCATCGGGATTCGGACGGTCTCCCATTGCGCGGTCAGCCCTCCCCGCCGCAGTTCCGGAATCCCCAAGCTGGCCCGGCGGCCTTTCAAATCGACCAGCTCAATCGTGAAACTTTCCCCTCCCTGCTCGCCCCGCACGCGGAACTCCACGTGCGAAAATTTGCGCATGTCCTGGCCAATGCGGGTCGACCACCGGGCCGGCCCGTCCTGTTTATTGAAATGGATGGCCAGGACTCGATTCTGTTTCGGGACCGGCTGAGGCGGAATGAATTCCATCGTGACGGTTGAAGCGCCCGACCCTTCCGTGAGAATCGGCCCTCCGATGGAATTCAGCTCCCCGACCTCAAAATCGGCCACCAGCACCTCCGGAACCCGCTGGAACAGGGTTCCCGTCGGTTTGAAGGACGTGTAGAACATCAGCACCAGCGGCATCAGCGTGAGAACCAGCATGACGGTCAGGATGGACACCGCGGTCCAGATCGCCAACCGGTCTTTGAGCATCAGGCCGGCTCCTCTTTGAAAACCTTCACCTGCAGCCAGGAGAGGATCATCGTGATGAAGAAGAGGATGTAGCCCACCGCGGAGGCGTGGCCCATGTCGAATCGATGGAAGCCGGTCTCGTACAGATACCAGACTACCGTGGTCGTCGAACCCAGCGGCCCGCCCTGCGTCATCGCGAAGATCTCCGGGAAAACCTGCAGGGCGCGGATCGTGTTGATGACGACCGCCAGCAGGACGATCGGTTTAAGCTGAGGGAGCGTGACGTAGCGGAACTTCTGCCAGTCGTTGGCCCCGTCGATGGAAGCGGCTTCATAGAGCTCCACCGGAATCGTCTGCAGGCCCGCCAGGAACAGGACCATGTAATAGCCGAAACTGGCCC
>CAZKNC010000236.1:0-2369 GCA_964553935.1 uncultured Planctomycetia bacterium
ATTCCATGTTGTATCGGAGGGCGGGGGGGTGAAACGCGGCAATCTCTACGCGGAGCAAGGCCAAATAGACTCTGGCTGAACGGCCCGTTCATCTGGCTTAAAAGGCCGGACCAGGGTGGGTAGGCTGCTGGAGCCTTCGGAGCAATTCGAAGGCCTAGAGGAATGACCGTTAGAACAGAATCCGGCTTACGGGCCGTCTCTCTTTTTATACACAGGAGGTGCTTTCATTGCACAGTAAAGCTCGCATCTTGATCGTTGGCTTCGTTGCCCTCTTTGCTGCTGGATGCGGCTCTTCCCTGAAGACGTACGTTAAACCGGAAGTCTCACGAGGAGCCATCAAAAGGGTGGCGATTTTACCGTTCAATCTGTCGTCGGAAAACCCAGTTCAGAGACAGATGATCGCGGAACTCTTCTCGCAGGAACTCAAGCGGGCCACGGCTCTGGAGGTGGTGGAGGTGCCCTTAAGCAGTCCCGTGGGCAGCGGTGTGCAGGACATCCATCAGGTGGCCAAACAATATCGAGTGGACGGCATCTTTTCGGGATCGGTGGATGATACGTACGGAACCGTGGTCCAAATCCGCCTTCAGGACGCCGCCACGGAAGAGATCCTTTGGTCCGCAACCTACACGTTCGGCCCCTGGGCAGAGTATGTTAATCCCCGCCCGCCCCAACAGAAATTCCAGCGGGTGTTTTCCGAGCTGATGGAGCGATTCATATAGGAAAAGGTTGTTGGTTCAAGAAACCGGTTTGACCTCGTCGTAATTCTCGCGTTGTTTCTTCGCTAAGGCCCAAACTCTGGGCATTTTTCGACTCACCATCCCTAGATCTCGTGCCGCCTGATTTTTTTCCACTTTTATCCTTGACAACGTGGAGGGTGGAGTGTAAATTTGCCTACTGTGTGGAGCAAAGTGGTGGAAAGTAGAGAGCTTGGTTGTGGGTGCCGTCGGGTTTGCCTTTATCGGGGAGCCCCCTTTGGGGGAAAGGCAAGGAAGCGCGGAGCGGGATGACCCGCGACGCCAGGGGCGCATCCACAACCTTCTTCGAGAGGGGCAGTCGATCCGCAGGGTGAAGCTGCCCCTCTCATTTTTCGGAAGACCTCAGCATGTTCTATGGTGAACACGAACATACGATGGACCGAAAGGGTCGGCTGATCATCCCGTCGCGGTTTCGCGAGGTGATGAAAGAGCACTATACCGAACGGCTCGTGGCCACGCGCGGTTTGGATCATTGTCTCTTTCTGTTCCCCGAGGATGAGTGGCGTTCCCAGGAAAGCCGTTTTCGGGCGCTTTCATTCACCAAGCAGGAAGCTCGCCGGTTTAATCGCTTCTTCTTCTCGGGCGCGGCGGAGCTGGGCTGCGACCGGCAGGGCAGGGTTTTGATTCCTCCGTACCTCAAGGAATATGCGGGGATCAAGCGGGATGTGATCGTGGTCGGAGTTTCCAACCGGATCGAAGTGTGGGACAAAGAGGAGTGGAAAAAGTTCTATGAGCAAGGCAAGGACACCTATGAACAGATTGCCGAGAAGCTGCTCCCCGAATAGCCCTAATACGGGTCCGATCCCCCGCGGCACGCCGTCTCGGCCTGGGTTCCGCTGGGAATTCGCCACGAATTTCCGAGACCGGCTCGAAGTGATCTACGGCGAGTCCGATCCCGGCTATTTGCTGCGGTTTTTCCGGAGGTCTCGGAATTATCGGGAGCTGATCCGGCGATATTCCAACGACAGCATGCTTTGATCCTCAACTGATCCATCAACCGGTTCTGGTTGAGGAAGTCGTTCGCGTTCTGGGTCTTCGTCCCGGCGGGGTGGTGCTGGACGCGACGGTTGGAATGGGCGGGCACGCGGAGGCCCTGCTCGCGCGGATCGGCTCGGCAGGGCGGCTCATCGCGCTGGATCGGGATCCGGAAGCCCTGGAGATGGCCCGGGAACGTTTGAAGCCGCACGACGATCGGGTTCTTTGGGTTCGGGGGCATTTCGGAGAATTGGCGAGCATTTTGAAGGAAGCGGGTGTGGAAAAATTGGATGCGGCGCTGTTCGATCTGGGGGTTTCCTCCTGGCAGCTGGATGAAGCGCGGAGGGGATTCAGTTTCACTCGGGAAGGTCCGCTGGACATGCGGATGGATCCGGAGGAAGAAATGACGGCGGCGGAGCTGGTGAATCGGGCTTCTCTTCCGGATCTTGAGCGGCTGATCCGCGCCTACGGAGAAGAGCGCTGGGCGGGCCGGATCGCCCGCGCGATCCTGCGGGCCCGTCCCTTTCAGACGACCACCGCTCTGGCGGAGGCGATCCGGCGTGCGGTGCCGGCGTCCGCGCAGCACGGGAAGATCCATCAAGAAAGTAAAAAGTCAGCGATCCACACGGAATGCCGCAT
>CAZKNC010000237.1:0-2344 GCA_964553935.1 uncultured Planctomycetia bacterium
TCCTCGAAATACACCTTCCGGTTCTGCCGCGTGCGGCCCATGCCCGGCTCCTCCACCAACACCTCCACGGTGGAACCGACCCGCTTCTGCACTTCTTCTCGTGAAATACGCTCCTGAAGTTTGAGCAGGACCTGGAGCCGCCTATCTTTTACTTCCGCCGGAACATCGTCTTCCCAACGAGATGCCGCCGCGAACGGCCGAGGCGAATAGGAAAAGATAAAAGCGGAATCAAATCGGGCCTGCTCCACCAGCCGTACCGTCGCCTCGAAATCGGCCTCGGTCTCGCCGGGAAACCCGACAATCAGGTCCGTGGTCACCGCGGCCTCCGGAACTTTTTTGCGAAGAAGCTCCAGCTTCTCTAGATATTCGATTCCGGAGTAGCCGCGCCGCATCCGCTCCAAAACCTGATCCGAACCGGACTGAACCGGCAAGTGCAGATGCTCGCACACATGCTCCAGCCGGCTCATCGCGTCAAATAGTTCTGCCACCGCGTCCCAGGGGTGCGACGTAATGAACCGGACCCGTTCGATGCCGGGCACGGCATTGACCTGCCCGAGCAATTCCGGGAAAGAGACTTCCCGGCGCACGCCCGAGAGATCTTCCGGCCACCGCCGGCCGTAGGAATTCACATTCTGCCCCAGCAGCATCACCTCTTTGAACCCCTCCCGGGCCAGCGCTTCCACCTCGCTCACCACCTGCTCCGGAGGCCGGCTCACTTCCGGTCCGCGCGTGTACGGCACCACGCAGTAGCTGCAGACCTTGTCGCATCCTTCCATGATCGTAACCAGCGCGCTGATTTTCCCGGTGTGATAGGCGATGCTTTGGAACTCGGACCGGCGCTTGTCCTGAATCGCGGCCATGGGCCGGCGCTCTTCGTAGATCGACTCGATCAGCTCCGGCACCTCGTAAAGCTGAGCCGGCCCGGAGATAAAATCCACGTGCGGCATCCGGCGGAAAATCTCATCCCGTTGGGCCTTCGCCATGCATCCCATCACGCCGATAATCAGCTCCGGCCGGTCCGCCTTCACGTACTTGAGCTTGCCCACGTTGGACCAGACCCGGTGCTCGGCATGCTCCCGGATGGAGCAGGTGTTGTAGAGGATCACGTCGGCGGATTCCTCCGTCTCGGCCCGGACATACCCCTTCCCCAGCAGGAGCCCGGTCACCTCCTCCGAGTCCCTCACATTCATCTGACATCCGTAGGTGCTAATATACAGACGTTTTATCACTCTTAACTCCAACTACCGTTTAAGGAAATTAACTATACGACTGAGTAACGAGGGGCGCTTATAGAATTCGAAATTCTTTAAAAGTAACGGATCAGCAATCTCTTTTCCTTCGGAAAGTTGGTCTGCAATATATCTGGCAAGCTGCGGCCACATATCTTTTTCGATCCCTGTTTCGTGTCTTTCTGTAAAACCCGCTTCGATCTCATCCAGCCATCCGTTCCAAAAATCTAATGCACCGATGAGTCGATAATCTTGGAGGTTTTTCTCATCAATGTCCGCATATTCAAAACCAATGTCATTGAATCGACCTGCTTTATGCAAATCAGCATCTCTCCGGAATGCCTTAATCAACAAGCTCCTAATAACCTCTGAATCCATCTCGGGTTTCATCGCTTCCGATTACTCCAACGATCAAGCAGTAGCAAGGCGATTGAGTTCCTCATCAGGAACGAGGAGAACGTGGCAGCGGAGAGCTTTAGCAGCACGGACGACGGAGGAGATTCGAGGGTCGTGCTGCAAGCTTTCGGTCCGCGCGATATGCGGCTGCGGGATATTCACCTTCTTCGCCATTGCACGCTGAGATAATTTTCGACGACGACGCATGACGGCAAGTTGGGTCGAAATCGGAAGCTCTGCGAACAATTTGGCATGTTCCAGGGCTGCCTCCGGATGCGCTTCCAACAGTTCATGTAGATGCTTGTCAAAACCTTTCATCTCATCACCTCTCTTAATCGCCTGCGTGCAAGCTCAAGATCATCCTTAGGCGTCTTGGCACTCTTCTTCTCTATGCTGTGCAGCAACCACGCCGCGTGTTTCCAGACGCCGAAGAAAACCCGATATTGAACACCTTCGTAAAGTCGCTTCAATTCCCAGAGCTTATCTCCTAAGGGGCGGACCGTAATCCGCTGTGACCGCAACCCTTCCGCACCCAGCATTTCCAGGTCAATGGCCAGCTTAGCAAACGCCTGTGGTCTCTCTTTTGCCAAGCGCTCTAGGCACTCCGCTACAGGCCCATGGTTGCCATGCGGGTAGTAGAGGATTTCAAGCACTTCGCAATCCCATAAGGAATGATACCATATCTGTTATCTTACCTGGAGGACTTTTTTAGCTACAGC
>CAZKNC010000238.1:0-2322 GCA_964553935.1 uncultured Planctomycetia bacterium
GCGCCCTTCTGAGGCAGAACCCGCCATTCTGAACCGAGCCAATCCCGGATCCTGTCCACCGCCCCAGCCGGCTCCACATACAACACCGTTTCTTCCCGCAGCGCCGAGAGCCGATCCAGCGTCCGCTCAACACACCGGCGGTAGACCCGGCAAGCCGCCTCCGGACCGATGGCAGCCGCCAGCCGCGTTTTGACCTGCCCCGCGATGGGCTCCTTAAGGAAAATCAGTAATCGACGCATGCAATTTTGAGGATTGTCGTCAGGATCGACCCTCCCGCCCGAAGGGTGCCGTGGAGCGTGCCGGAAATCTTCGACCGGCCGATCCGCGGGCGGTATCGAACGGGAATCTCCGCGATCCGCAGGCCGGCGCGGGCCGCCTTGGCCTGCATCTCCACCGTCCAGCCGTACGTTGGGTCCGCCATCTGCAAGCGGTCAAGCGCCTCGCGGCGGATCGCCCGGAACGGGCCGAGGTCGGTGTAGTGAACGCCGAACAATCCCCGCAGCAACGCGCAGACCAGCCAATTCCCAAACCGCTGCTGCGGCGTCAAGCTGCCCCGCTGCGCATGAAGAACGCGGGAACCAATGACGAGATCGGCCCGACCTCGAGCAATCGGCTCCAGCAGGATCGGCAACTCTTCGGGATAGTCCGAATGATCCGCATCCAGGAACGCGACGACCTCCGTTTCCGGCCGCAAAACCGAAAGCCCGGCCAAGCAGGCCCGCCCTTAGCCTGGCTGCGGCTCCACGGTCACCCGCGCGCGTGCAGCGCACGCTGCCTCCGCCGTCCCGTCCGTTGAGCCGTTGTCCACGACGATCACATCGCGGACCAAATCGCGCGGAAGTTCGGCTAGGACCTGGCCAACGGCGCCGGCTTCATTGCGAGCCGGAATGACGACCGATACATCCATCGCCCGACCTCCCAGATTCCGAATCCCAGCACGGGGGCGTACTGGATCCACTGCCGCCCCGGCCAAACCGAATATGAAACGACCGCCGTGGCGGTTAATGCCATCAACCAAGACGGCCGCCAGAAACAAAAACAAGGAACCAACCAAACTAGGTACCAAGGATGCAGCGCCGGCGCCAGCAGGGCCGCAACCGCCAGCGCACCTCCCACATAGTGCGCCGGGTCGTCGCACCGGCGGGACCACCAGAGAAGAAAACCGGCCAACCCTCCCAACGCCAACAACCGTGCAGCCAGCAGACTGCCCGTCACCCCGGTCAAGACCGCCACGACGGAAGCATGGGATCCGACCCGCGAAACCATTTTTGAAAAACTTTCCACCAAGGCAGGCACGGCCGTCGGATAGAACGCCAGCGCAAGCAAAGACAGTCCCAAGAACAGTCCCAATCCTTTTCTGCCCTCTCGCCGGAGGAACCACCAAGGGACGAGAATCAGGGAAACGAACTTGGATAAAAACGCCGCGCTGGCGGCCAACGCTGCGCTCCACCACCGGCGACCGCACAAAGCCGCCACAGCCAGCCAGAGCCAGCCCGCCCCGAGAGCATCGTTGTGGCCGGAGCCAGCGATCTCGAGGATGACCAGCGGATGCCACAGATAAGCGGCCAACCAGAGAAACGAAAGGGTTCTCTGACGCAGCAGCAGGTATAGTCCGAGCACGGTCAAAAGCTCCGAGGCGACGAAAAGGGTTTTATGAACAAAGATCGTTCCGCCCAACCAGGCACCCAGCCGGAAAGCCAACTGAGTGAGGGGAGGATAGACCGTTCTGAGGTGGGGAAAATTGATCTGATGATCTTGTTCGTCACGCAAGAACGCCAACTCCGGCGCATTGGGCGGGTACCGGTAGGGATCCACTCCGACGGACTGCACCCGGCCATCCCATCGGTAGCGGTACACGTCGTCCGAGAACGTCGGCGCTGTTCCCAGCAACACAAGCCGCGCCGCGACAGCCGTCAGGAAGAGCCAACCGAACAGAAGCCGAGAACGGGATTCCGGCTGTGCCTGCCGCTCCCATCGGCCGACCATTCGAAGCGCCAAAAGGTAAAGACCAAAAGCAAGACCCCAGAGCGCGTAAAAAATCCCCAGCTCCTTGCGGAGATCCTCCAGCCGCGCAAGGGATCCCCAGCAGGCCACTGTCCCGATGCCGATCAGGCCAAACCCGATAAAACCGGCGCGGAATCGTCCCGTCATTTTTCTCCTGTTATGCGAACGGCGTTGCGATCAACAACCCCGGCAACGATTGCCACCGGGGCTCTTGGAACTCCTTCAACCCGTACTGAATCGTGGCAACCTCCCTGCGGCGGTGGGTGCGCCCCAAACGATCCCAAAAGGAGAAGATGCTGGCGTAATTGGAGTTGGTTT
>CAZKNC010000239.1:0-2317 GCA_964553935.1 uncultured Planctomycetia bacterium
GAATCGTTGGAAATCAACAGAGAGGTCCGTTCCCACAGGGCGCCCAATTCCCGAAACGTGGTGCGGCCGGCTGCGACGGCCGGCCGGCTTTTCATCCGGGCGAGAATTCCCCAGAACAGCGGCAGGTCTTCCCCGCTCCCCACGAACAGCACTTTCGCTCCATACCGCTCCGCCAGCGCGTCGGCCAATCGCGCGAAATTCTTGGAAGACCACCGCTTGAGCTTCCAGTTGGCGCCCGCGTGAAGCGCGACCACCGGCCCGGCGGAATTCAGACCCAGCTCTTCGATCAGCTTCCCGGCAGCGGAGTGATCTTCCGGAAGAAGACCGGCATCGTAGCGGTACCCATCGGAGAGGATGCCCGCCCCCTCCACAACGCGCAGGAACAGATCGATTTTATGCACGGTGTCCCGGGCGGGCGGCGGCAGGGCGGTCGTCAACAGCCACCCTCGCTTCCAGGTCCGGATGCCGATCCGCTCGGGAATTCCAGCCAGCCAAATCGCCAGCGCCCGCGTAAAAGAACGATGGAATAAAAATGCCGCGTCGAAACGCCCGGCCCGCAGGCGGCGGACCATCTTCCACCAGACCCAAAAATTGAGGGGACCGCGTTTCTCCCCGATGGGAATGACTTCGTTCAAATGAGGGTTGCCGCGCAGAAGCTCCAGCCCGCGAGGAGGAGCCAAGCAGGCGATGAAGCTGTCCGGGTAGGCGTGCCGGATCGCCCGGAGGGCCGGCGTCAGAAACAGCAGGTCTCCCAGCCAGTTGACCGAGACGACCAGGATCCGCTTACGAGACGACGCGGGCATAGACCTGCTCCACTTCGCGGACCATCCGTTTCAGGTCGTAATGTTCGCGCGCACGCGCGCGGGCTTCTTCAACGAATCCGGCTCTTAACCTTTCATCGGAAAGCAGAATCCGGACCGCGCGCGCGATGCCGTCCACGTCCCGCGGCTCCACCACGAACCCGCACTTGCCGTCCTCAATGATCTCTCCCGGCCCCCCGGAACGGGTGGTCACCACCGGCACGCCGCTGGCCATCGCTTCCACGATCGAAAGACCAAACCCCTCTTCCAGCGCCGGGGCCGCGAAAACCCGCATCATCGCCATCGGCACCCGGATGTCTTCCACCGCGTGGGAGATGACGACCCGATCGGCGATTCCCAGTTCATACGCCAGCCGGACCAGATCCTCGCGCGCCGGACCGTCGCCCACCAGCAGCACCTGCAGATCCGGAAATTCGTTCGCCAAAACCGGCACGGACCGCAGAAGGTCGTCCAACCCTTTGACCGGACTCAAGCGGCCGATGGAACCCACCACCCGGGCGGAGCGGAGCCCGTTCGTCTCGCGGAACCGGCGCGCTTCCTCGGCCGAAACCGGTTCGGAAAGGCGGTCGACGTCCACTCCGTTGATGACGAGCGTCACGTGATGGGGGGGTGCCAGCCGGTACTGCTCGACGAGCCGGTGCATGGTGGCACCCGAGATCGCCATGACCGACCGGCCCCAGCACCGAAAGAACCGGCGGCCGAAACGGAATTGGTAAAGCCCATGGCAGGTCGTCACAAACGGGATGCCGGTGATCTTACTGCAGACCCAGGCCATGACCTGCATCACGCGGGTATGCGCGTGAAGGATGTCCGGACGTTCCGTTCGAATGATTTTCAAAAGACGGGGAAGGGCCCGAATCCAGAGCATCGGGTTGAGCTCGCTGGAAGTACGGCATGGAACCGTGTCGTGCCGGACACCGGCGGCCTCGAGACGTTTTTCCAGCCAGCCGCCCGATGAGACCACCACCGGTTCATGGCCGGCTTTTTTCAACGCCTGGGCCAGTCCGGCCACATAGACCGGAATCCCGCCCGGCTCCAGGTGCGTGGTCAATTGGAGGATCTTCACAGCAGCTCCCTCACCGCGGCGCAGACCTCTTCGACGGAAATGCGGCGCATGCATTCCATATGCCCCGCCCCGCGCCGGGGACAAACCTGCCGGTAACACGGACTGCAGGGAATCTGTACGCGCAAAAGTTTGAGCCGCGCGGCCGGAGGTCCTCCGGGCCTACGGTCCGATAGGACCGGAGGCGCGTGCCGGACCGGATCGGTGGAGCCGAACAGCGCCACCGTCGGGGTTCCGCCCGCCGCGGCGATGTGCAGCGGAGCCGAATCCCCTCCGACGAACGCTTTGCAGCGGCGCAGCAGCGCGGCCAGCTCGTTCAGCGAGGTGCGGCCGGCGGTTACCAGCGGCTTGACCTCCGAAAGCCGGTGAATCTCTTCGCAAAGCGCCCGCTCACCGCCGGAGCCGGTCAGGATGACCCTGGCTTTCATTTCGG
>CAZKNC010000240.1:0-2296 GCA_964553935.1 uncultured Planctomycetia bacterium
CTGCGATCTGCTGGTATTCCCTCAGCGGGTCGCCGACCGGATTCTGGACCGGAATTCCCGGGAATTGAAGATTCCCCGGCCGGGGGTCCTCTTGAGCGCCACGCACACGCATTCGGGTACGGGAGCCATCGGACATGGATTCCTGTTCGAGAAAGTTTTCGGCGCGTACGATCCGGACGTGGTCGAAGGGCTTTCCGGCCGGATCGCATGGGCGGCTCACCAGGCGGTTCAGAGCCAAAAGCCCGCCCGCTGGGGCGCCGCCGGTGACCTCGCTTTTCTGCAGTCTCTCGTGGAGAACCGTTCGATTCAGGACGGTCCGGCGGATCCGGCGCTGAAGGTCCTTTTCCTGGAAGGGGCGCACCATGAAATCCGGGCGCTCTTGGTGAACGCAGCGGCTCATCCGACCCTGATGGACTCGAAGGACCTCCAGATCAGCGCCGATTTTCCGGGAGAGGTCTGTCGATTGGTGGAGCAGAGCTATCCGGGCGCGATTTGCTTGTTCTTGAATGGAACCGCCGGAGATGCTCGGCCGCGGGATGCGATCGGGGAAAATCCGGACCAGCGGATCGAGCGGTTCGGGCGAACGATCGCAGAGGGAGTCACGGCGCTGATTGCCCGGACTCCGGTTCAGGATCGGGCGGATCTGGCCGTTTGGGGCGGGACGTTTTCTTTGCCGCCGCCGCAGCTTCGGATCGGGCCGATCCCGCTTCATTCCCGGATCGGCCGATTGATGCGTCCATCCTCCGTGGGCTTGAACCTGATCGCGCTCGATAACCTTTTGCTGGTTCCCTTATCGGCGGAGCTGACCACCGAAGTGGGTTTGGAGCTCAAACAGAAATTGTTGACCCTGGGTTTGAATCCGTTCCTCACCGGATACGCGAATGGCTACCTGGGCTACGCGGTGAGCGCCCAGCGGTACGGCAGCGGGTCTTATGAGGCCTGGATGACCTGGTATGGGCCGGGGCTGGGCGATTTCCTGATCGACCGCCTGTATCGCCTCGCCGGTTTATACAAAGAAGTTAGGAGTTAGGTGTTGGGAGTCAGGAGCCGTCAATCCTTTTGGATTTTGTTTTTTCTCCTGGCTCCGCCCTCCCTACTCCTGACTATTCCGCTCTCTGGGTGCGCGGTGCCGGGGAAACCCCTCCCCATCCTGGCGACCGTTCCGACCGGCCGGCTCACCTGGGCCGGCGACCTGCCGGTCCTGCAGGTGCGCGGCACCCCCTACGAGATGGGTTATCAGCACGGCTCTCTCATGCGCCGCGAGGTCCGGGCATCCGTCAAAAACGTTCTGGGTTTTGCCGATCGGCAGCTGGGAGTTCCCGGTTTGGGCCGGTTTTTTGCGCGGCGTCTTCTGGATCGAACGTGGCGGCAGATGAAGCCGCATGTTCCGGAGCGTTACCTCGAAGAGATGGAAGGATTGGCCGACGGCGCCGGGATTCCCTTGCGGCTTTTGGAGCGGGTTCACGCCCTGCCGGAGCTGACTTCCACGACCTGTACCGGCTTCGCGGCGGCCGGTTCCTCCACCGTGGGCGGAAAACTCGTTCAGACGCGCAATCTGGATTGGGCCATCCAATCCGATGTCCAGCGCTATGCCGCCTTGATCGTGCATCATCCGGTCCGGGGCAACGTGTTTTTGAACATCGGCTGGCTGGGATTCATCGGCGTCATTTCCGGAATCAGCGAAAAAGGAATTTCCGTCGGCGAAATCGGCGCGGAGTCCGCGGAAACTGCTTTGAATGGAGTGCCGATGCCGTTTATGCAGAGGCGCGTTCTGGAAGAGTGCGACGACTTGAAACAGGCCATTGAGATCGTTCGGGCTGGGCCGCGCACGCTCGGGTTTAATTATCTCTTCGGAGACGCGCAGGCCCAGGAAGCGGTGGCGCTGGAAACCAACCGCAGCCGCTGCGCGGTTTTCTGGATGGGGAAGGAGCCGCTGGTCCGATCGGATTTCGCTTTGGATCCGGATGTCCGGAACCGGCAGTGGGCCTGCAGCGGAGATCCTCGCCGGCCCGGTCTGGAATCTCCGGCTGGATCCAGCGCGTACGAGATCGGCACTCGGGGCCAGCAGATGCTGTTGGAGAAATTTGAGGGAAGGATCGACCCGGAAATCGCCATGGCGATCGCGGCCGCGATCGCCCCCAAGAGTAATCTTCAAAGCATCGTGTTCGCGTTCCCGCAGGTTTGGATCGCCACGACCCGCGGCCGAAGTCCCGCCGCGCGGGAAATCTATCGGGAACTGGATTTGAACGAGCTTTTTACTTCAGCGCAGGTGGCGCCGCAGAAAAGAGTAGGTGAC
>CAZKNC010000241.1:0-2290 GCA_964553935.1 uncultured Planctomycetia bacterium
CGCGACGTTCATCAGTCGGTCAAGAAATTCGTACATTCGCGCCCGCCGCGGCGTGACCTTGACGCCGATGGGCTGGCCCTGACGGATCTTGAAGTTGGAGATCGCTTTCTTGGAACGGGTAATCACCGGCTTCTGGCCGGCGATCAACGCCATTTCATGGGCGGCCTGCTCAACCACCTTGACGTCCGCCGCTCCCTGGCCCACGCCCATGTTCAGAACCACCTTGACCAGGCGGGGAACCTGCATCGAGTTCTTATAACCGTATTTCTTGGAGAGAACCGGCAACACCTCTTTGCGGTACCGCTCCAGGAGCCGGATGGCTACCGGCGGTTCTTTCGTCGTTGGGGCCGGCATTTCAAAAACTCTCCTTGCAGCGGCGGCAGATTCGGCTCTTGGCGCCGTCCTTCTGCCGCTCAAACCCGACCCGAACACCTCGGTTGCACTTCGGGCAGACCGGAAGAACCCGGTCCAATGGAAGCCGGCTTTCCCGCGTCAGGATCGCTCCCTGCGGATTGGCTTCCGAACGCCGCAGGTGTTTTTTCACGATGTTAAGTCCCTCCACCACCACCCGACCGTCTTCCGGGAAAATCTGGCGGACCTTGCCGCGCTTGCCGCGGTCCCGACCGGAAATCACTTGAACCTGATCTTCCTTCTTCACCCGAAACATGGTTAGATCGCCTCCGGCGCAAGGGAAATGATTTTCGTGAAATTCCTTTCCCGCAGTTCACGGGCCACCGGCCCGAAAATGCGGGTGCCGCGAGGGTTCTTCTGGTTGTCGATCAGCACGATCGCGTTGGTGTCGAACCGAATCGTCGATCCGTCTCCGCGGCGCACGGGTGCCCGGGTCCGCACCACGACGGCGTGCACCACTTCACCCTTCTTGATCGCCGAATCCGGAGTCACTTCCCGGACATTGGCGGTGATCACGTCCCCCACCACGGCCCAGAGCTTCCCATGCTGACCCAAGACGCCGATCATCGCGGCCTTCTTGGCTCCTGTGTTGTCCGCGATCTCCAAAATGCTCCGCATGCGGATCATACCGCTTCAGGGCTCCTTCGAAGCACTTCCACCAGCCGCCACCGCTTGTCCTTCGACATCGGCCGGGTCTCTTCCATCCGAACCTCATCCCCCACGCGGGGCTGAAGCCCGCCGTCATCGGCCTTGAATTTCTCCGACCGGCGGATCACGCGCTCATACGTGGGGTGCCGAACCAGGCGGGTCACTTTGACCACCACCGTCTTAAGCATCCGGTCGGAAACCACGGTCCCGACCAATTGTCGTCTCGTCGTTGCGGTTTTCACGCCTTCCTCTCCGAAGAAGCGGAAGTCTTCTGGCGCCGGACCGTTTCGATCCGGGCGATCTCCCGCCGAACCCGCTGCAGATGGTGGGGCTTGTCCAGTTTTCCGGCCGCCCGCGCCATTCTCAAGTCAAACAGCTCCTTCCGAAGACTGTTGACGCGCTGCCCCAATTCTTCTTCGTTCAACTCCTGAATCTCAGACTGTTTCATGGGATTTACGCCGCCTCACGCGTGACGAACCGCGTTCTCAAAGGCAGTTTCGCCGCGGCCAACCGCAGCGCGGTCCGGGCCAACTCCTCCGGAATGCCCTCCATCTCCACGATAATCTTGCCGCGCCGGACCACCGCTACCCAGTACTCCGGCTCACCTTTTCCTTTACCCTGCCGGGTTTCCGCCGGTTTCTTGGTCACCGATTTATCAGGGAAAACCCGGAGGTAGATCCGGCCGCCCCGCCGCACGTGCCGGGTCAGCGCCACGCGGGCCGCTTCCAGCTGGACGTTCGTGAGCCAGCCGTTTTCCAAAATCTGAAGACCGAACTCTCCGAAAGAAAGACTGGAACCCCGGATAGCCAGACCGCGCCGTTTACCCCGCTGGCTCTTCCGATATTTGACCCGCTTGGGCATCAAAGCCATGATCAGGCTTCCGCTCCCGTCGTAGGCGGCAACCCGGCCGGCTTCGCAGGAGCCACCGCTGCCGCGGGAAGCGGTGCCGGCTCAGCCGCCTTAGCCGATTCCGCGGGACGATGGAGCCAGCACTTCACGCCGATCCGCCCGTAGGTGGTCTTTGCTTCGGCAAATCCGAAATCAATATCGGCCCGGAACGTTCCGAGAGGAACAGACCCTTCGCGGTAGGTTTCCACGCGGGACATCTCGGCGCCGCCCAAACGACCGGCACAGCGCAGCCGGATCCCCCGAGCCCCTGAAGTCATGGACAGCTGAATCGCCCGCTTCATGGCCCGCCGGAAACCGATCTGCTTCTCCAATTGGAACGCGA
>CAZKNC010000242.1:0-2285 GCA_964553935.1 uncultured Planctomycetia bacterium
CGTGCTGGGGCCCGACGGAAACCAGCTGGTCCAGCTCCTCCAGGACGGGGAAGGGAAGATGCGGCTGTCGTTCCTGGTGACGGGCGAGATCGGCAAGGGCCTGGACTGGTCCGACCTGGCCGCCGGCGCCATGCGCGAGTCGGTCCAGCAGGCCATGGCCCGCGGCATCCAGCGCGTCCTCACCGACACGGAGCAGCAGCCGGTCGAGGACGCCGTCCGGCACGAACTGGACTCCCGCTAGAAGCAGCAAGCAGTTCTCTCGACGGTGGCTATGGTGTAATGGTAGCACGAGAGATTGTGGATTTCTTAGTACGGGTTCGAGCCCCGTTAGCCACCCCATTTCGTGTTTTTGGAGTAAATACCCTCCCAATCCGCTTGCTCGGTTAACGACGGAGAAAGGCACAGTTGTTCTCTGTCAAGAACGCCCGCAACGTCGGATTGCCACCGCTTCTCCGAGTTGATCTGTTGGGTTTGATGTTTTTTCGGGGAGGATACATGCTTAGAACGTTCATCCAGGTTACAGCGGTTGCATTGACGCTGGTCGCCTCTTATTTCCTGCTGAAGGGCAATCTTGCTCTTTCGGCTAAGAACATTGCCGAGATTTCGGAGACGAAGTGGGGATACAGCAAGCCGGTTGTTGCCAATTTGTCCCGACAGCAGGCGGACACCAAGGTGGGCTTCTGTTTCTTGTTGTTGGCATTCGCGCTGCAGGTTGGCAACTTACTCTGGCCGATGCGAATCGGTGATTTCGAGGTCAGCAGAGCGGGTGTCGGCGCGGCGCTTTTGTTTTCCATTGTCCTTCTTCTGGCGGGGATATTTATCTCGAGGATTTTGGGTCAGGATATAGAAAAACAGGCGCTCGGAGTTTTGAGTCAGAAACGGGCTGCCGCAAAATAACCCACCATAGATGACGGCCTCTTTCTCGCGCTACATCGGCATTGATTACTCTGGAGCGCAAACGCCCGACGCGAGTCTCAAGGGATTACGGGTTTACGTTGCCCCGGGGGCCGACGCGCCGGTGGAAGGGCCGCCCTTCCCGCCGAGTCCGAAAAAATATTGGACCCGCCGCGGGCTGGCCGAATGGTTGGTTTTAACTCTCAGGGAAAGCCCGCCGACGTTGGTGGGGATTGATCACGGTTTTTCTTTTCCGTGCCGCTATTTTCGGGAGCATAAGATTCCGGGTGGATGGAGCGGGTTCCTGGATGATTTCTGCATTTATTGGCCCACAGATCAGGACCACATGTATGTCGAGTTAGTGAGGAATGGGATGTACGGCGACGGAGCGGCCCGGCAGGGTAGGGCCAATTGGTAGCGCTTGACCGAACAGCGGGCCGGCGCGAAGTCGGTGTTTCATTTTGATGTTCAGGGTTCCGTGGCTAAAGCTCGGGCAGGCGATTCATTTCTGGCCGTTCGACGGTTGGGTGCCGAAATCCGGGGTACATGTTATCGCGGAGGTATATCCGGCTTCTCTGGCGCGGCCGCTATCTAACTGCAGCAGGATGGACACCGGACCAGCAGGACGCTTATTCCGCCGCGTGCTGGCTTCAGGAAGCGGACAGGGAAGGCGATCTCAAACAGTTTTTTGATCCCTCCTTTGTGGACAATGTGGACAACGAGCGAGCTGTCGCTGAACTTGAGGGCTGGATCTTAGGAGTTCGGTAAGATTCGTAAGGGAAAATCGGGGTAGAATAGCGAACAATGAAAAAAAAGCAGAGCAACCCTCCTACAATCCGAGCTTCCCACCCCGAAGCCGCGGCGAGTAACCTCCTGGGAGACATCCGCTCTCTGATTGAGGGTGCTCGGAAGCGGGTCGCACAAGCCGTGAATGCCGGCCTCGTAATGCTCTACTGGAGTATCGGCAACCGTGTCCGTGAAGAAATCGGAGAACATGGAGCAGCATACGGGGAGAAGGTTGTAGATTCCCTATCGAGGCATCTGACCTTGCAGTATGGGCATGGATTCTCGCGGGTGAACCTGTTTGGCATGATTCGTTTTGCCGAGGTCTTCCCGGACCCCAAGATTGTACAGACACTGTCTGAACAATTGGGGTGGAGCCACATTGTGGAGATCGTCCGTCTTCCCAGCGAGCTCCCGCGTGATTTTTATGCCGAGATGTGTCGAATTGAACGCTGGAGCGTTCGAACCTTACGAGCTAAGATCCGGGGAATGCTCTACGAGCGGACTTGGATTTCCAGGAAGCCGGCCGAACTCGCCAAGCAGGAACTCAAAAAGCTCCGGGAGGAAGACCGTCTGACACCGGACCTAGTGTTCCGTGATCCTTATCT
>CAZKNC010000243.1:0-2264 GCA_964553935.1 uncultured Planctomycetia bacterium
TGGACACCTCCTACAGCATCAAGGGGTTTTCCCGTTTCCGTCTGAATCTTTTCCGCCAGCGAAGCTCCATCGCCGCCGCCATCCGGACGATCCCTTTCGACATCCCAACTCTGCAGGAGCTTCGCCTGCCTGCCATCCTGCAGGAATTGGCGCTGAAACCCAGCGGCTTGATGATCGTCAGCGGCCCGACCGGGTCCGGAAAATCTACCACATTGGCCGCGATGCTTGAAAGCATCAATGAACGGAAAGGATGCCACATCATTTCCGTGGAAGATCCGATCGAATACCTGCACCGGCACCGGAAATCAACCATCAACCAGCGGGAACTGGGCTGCGACACGGACTCTTTCCAGGAGGCCCTGCGCCACATGGTCCGGCAGGACCCCGACGTCATCATGATCGGGGAGATGCGGGACCTGGATACGATGTCGGCGGCCTTGACGCTGGCCGAAACGGGGCACCTGGTGCTGACCACGCTGCATACCTCCGACGTCGTGCACGCGATCCAGCGCATCATCGACGTCTTTCCGGCCTATCAGCAGACCCAGATCCGGGTTCAACTGTCGCTCGTGCTCACCGCCGTGATCGTTCAACAGCTGGTCCCCCGAATAGACGTAAAGGGCAGGGTGGTGGCCTGTGAAGTGATGATCGCCACTCCATCGGTCGGAAATCTGATCCGCGAAAACCAGCTTCATCAGCTCAAAACCGTTCTTCAAACCGGCCGGCGGGTCGGAATGCAGACGATGAACAGCTCGCTGATCGAGCTGTACCAGCAGGGACTGGTCAGTTGGGAAGAGATTTCACGGCGGACCACCGACCTGGAAGAGCTGTCCAATCTCGCCAAAGCGCTCGTCAATCATTAGGACGTTCTGGTAAAATCAGTCCAAGGGGCTGTAGCTCAGCTGGGAGAGCGCTTCAATCGCACTGAAGAGGCCGAGGGTTCGAATCCCTTCAGCTCCACCAACTTTTTAGTTTCGCAATCCTTTAGTCCGCTTGATCGGCCGAGTAGCTGAGCGCGAAACCCATCGGCCGATAGCTCTCCTTGGCCCGCCGAAGCCCCTCCAATCCTTCGTCTCCCATGGCGTTGATGAGCGCGTAGCCCTCCAGATTTCTGCAGAATTCCCGAAAAAGAAAAGCACCGCCGCCCGGCAGGGCGGGATCCGCGATTTCGGCCAGCAAGCAGAAAACTTCACAGGAAAGCGGCACCCCGAAGGTGTAGCCGACCAACCGTCCCCCGGCTTCCAGGACCCACCCGGTCAAACCCCACTCGGCGGAATACATGAAAAGCCGCCGATGGAAGAACAGCCCATCCCGCACCAGAGCCCTGGAATAGGCCTCCCCCTGCTGTTGTTTCGCAATGGCCCAGCGCGTGTACAACTGAAGACAAGCCGTTTGATCCTCCGCCGCGAAGGAGCGGACCCGGCAGGGAAACCCGGTTTCCCGCTGAAACCGGTTGATGGCCCCCCGTTGAGAGTGATAGCCGTCTCCCCGCAAATCGGCCAACCGGTCCCGCCGGTAAAGATATTCCGATTGGGACGGCCGCAGGCGGAATCCCATCTCCTTCCACGAAGCCGCTTCCGGTTCTTCAATCCCTTCCACTCGAGAAACCCCGCTGTCCCGGTTGAGCTCCCGAAGCAGATCCCAACATTTTCGAATGACCGCGGGCTCCCAGCTTCTGGAAAACGGCGGCAAGGGCATAAACCACCCCCCGGCCTGTTCCGCGAAAAGCGCCGTCGATCCATCGAACTCGGCCCGATAAAAACGGATGAGATCCTGCCAGCCCAGCAGAGCCGCGATTGAAAACCCCGAGAAAGCGCGCGGTTTCGACCGAAACAGCTGTTCCAGCATCGGCCGATCCTGCGTGGTCAAAGGTTTTAACAAAAGATGCGGCGGGGTCGAGCGTTCGGTGTGATCCGGAAGAACCCAAGCCGGGAGTTCGGCCACTGTGACATACTCGGGCCAGGAAGGGCCGACGATCTTCGGATTCGTATGAAGATAAGCCGCCGCTTCCGGGGAAGAGAGATACCCTTGGAGGCGGCGCGCGTAATCGGCCAGCGCGGGATCCCGGTGATGGTCCTGGAGATAGGGACACTTCATGTCCATGGCTAAAACCGGATGAGGCCGGGCCGAAGAGGCGGTCAGCACAAAAGGATACAAGCGGCAATCCAGCGGCTTGACCGAGTGGATCGAACAGCGGCGGTTCTCGGGATCGAACGCTGGGCAGCGGTATCCCTCGCCGCATTGCTCCAGTTTCACACCGCGAG
>CAZKNC010000244.1:0-2234 GCA_964553935.1 uncultured Planctomycetia bacterium
GGTACTGCTCGAAGGAGCCAATCTCCTTCGACTCGATCCGGTCGGTTCCCTCATTATAGACGTACCGGATCTTCTTCCAGGTGGCCGGGGACACCTCATGGCTTCGGCCATCCACCGACACCGTGACGGCGCGGTCCGAGAGATGCTCAATATGCCCGATGGTTCCGTTGACCCACCGTTTGCTGGCGTCATTTTTGATCAGCATCACCTGAGCCCCTTTCTTCAGGAGAAGGGCCCGGTCATTCGGATACAGGGCCTCTTCGAATTCCCCGGTGACGCTGGCGTGGTACTGAAAAACGCGGCCCGGTAGGCCGCCCAACCGGCTCTTGTTGATTTCACCGGCCCTCTGATTGGTGGTGGTCAGCGTGACGAAGTCGCCGTTCCGGACGGGTGACTCGGCCACCACCCGTTCATTGAGGCGATCCAAGTCCGCCGGAGCAAACTGGTTGCCCCGGACCCTGTTCAACAGCTCGATGAAATCAGGCTCGCTCTGCCGGTAGATCTTTGTGAGCTCCAGGCATTCCAAGCCGATCTGCCGGACGGCATCGGCGGAGAAGAAGTACGGGCTGTCATACCTCTGACCGAATACTTCGGCCATGTCCCTGTCCACAACAGGCGGGAGCTGGAAAAGGTCTCCGAAAAGGATCGTCTGCACTCCGCCGAAAGGAACCTTGGGCTTGTCCCGGTTGAGCCGCAGAGCCCAGTCCACCGCATCCATCAGGTCGGCCCGCACCATGGAGGCTTCGTCAATGACCAGCGTATCCAGGCGTTCAATCACCCGGCGGTTCCGGGAGATGCGCCGGATGTCCTCCTTCTGGATGAACCGCGGCGGCAACCGAAGGAACGAGTGAATGGTCTGGCCTTCGACGTTGATGGCCGCGACGCCGGTCGGTGCCAGAACCACCACGTTCTTCTTCGTCTTGGCCCGGAAGTAGCGCAGAAGAGTGGATTTGCCGGTGCCGGCTTTTCCGGTGATAAAGAGGCAACGGCCGGTCTGCTCCATGAGCTCCAGGGCGCGAAGAAACTCCGGGGTCAATTCCACGTCTTCAACGGCGATCTGTTTCCTGGCCATGGAATGCTTCCTGACAGGGGGCATTGAGGAAGAAACCGGATTGGGCACGGGTTGAGTCATACCCGTTTCCCGGAAGGCAGGTTTTTTTCGCCCAACACGTGGATCTCTCCCATCCAGGCGAAGGCGGTAAAGTGGCAGCCATTACAGCTGAACTTGACGGCGTCCGGCATGCGGAGAGAGAGCATAACACCGGCGCCATGGACCTTGCCGTCCCAGGCCTGCCGGAACTCCGGGTGGGTCTTCAGCTCTTCGACGATCCGCTCCCGCAGTTCGGCCGGGACGTTGGTGAAATGGAATGGCGGGTTGTCGTTCAGGAGGCGGTTCTCACCAGGCGGCATCAAGGTAGCGCTGGATCTCCTCCCGGACGTGTGGGTCGAGGCTGGTGAACTCCAGGCCCATGTGATAGAGCTTCCTGTGATCTTCCCTCACGGGCTTGATCCAGATCAGTTGGGCCTCCAGATCCAGAAGCCCCCTCTTCTCATTCGGCAGCAGCAAGCGAACCGTGACGCTGGCCTTGGCAGGCAAGGGCGCGTCGCTTTTTGCGGCCATTCCCCCAATCCCGATGTTGAATCCCACCTCATGGTCCCACTTGTTCTTCTGAAACGTGAGCTCGTTGATCCGGACGAACCTCAATGGAAAGACCACCGATCTTCGGAACTCGCGCCTGCGTTCCTTGACGCGACTCGGTGTTTTGGTTGCGGTCATGTTGGGCCTCCGATAGCTTTTTCCACCTGCTCCAGCACGTACTCCACCGTGGTAGGTTTCTCAATGAACCCCTCGTTTTGGAGGCCTCTGGCCTCGACCTCCGACATCTGCTTGGGGTAGGCGGTCAGGACGATGACCTTGGTCGTCTTGTCTTTCTGACGGAAGGTTTCCAGGAATTTCACCCCATCCATTCCCGAAGCCATCATGAGATCCAGGAGGATCAGATCCGGTTTATGTTTCTCGATCTGGCGGAACGCCTCCCGGCCATCGCCGGCGGTGAAGACCCGATAGCCGTTTTCTCCAAGGAAGACCTGGTGCTGGTTGGAGATTTCCGGGTCGTCTTCAACGATCAGGATCTTCTTGTGGGAATCCATGGAGCTGCCCGGATTGGGGGCCGGCGGGGGCGGGTCCGGGTCCTGGACATCCGGATTGGCTTGGCCGCGCATGGCGTTGAAGA
>CAZKNC010000245.1:0-2234 GCA_964553935.1 uncultured Planctomycetia bacterium
AAGCGGATGCCGCCCGCGTCCGGCCCCACCACGCCGATCAATCGAACCTCGCCGCCCAGCGCCAGCACATTGGCGGCCACGTTCGCCGCACCTCCCGGCATGGCCGACTCCCGCTCCATGCAGACAACCGGCACAGGCGCTTCCGGGGAGATTCGATCCACGGCGCCCCAGATGAACTCGTCCAGGATCAAATCGCCGATCACCAGGACCCGGGTGTCGGCCATCCGTTTCAGGAGCGCGCGCGCCCGTTTTTTGGTCATGGCAGGTCGTGGCATAAAGGTATTCTAACACGAGCCAAAACCATTGTGGCTCGTTCGGATAGTGGAGGAAACTGTGATAGTCTACGTTCCGTGAATCAACGTTGGATTTTTCCAATTCTGTTGGTTCTGGCGGGGCTGGCCGCTTACCACAACAGCTTTCAAGGTCCCTTCCTGTTGGACGATTACCGGCACATCGTCCTCCATACCGGCATCCGGAACCTGGCCGACCCGATCCGAATCCTTTCGGGCACGACGCGCCCGCTGGTTGCCCTGACATTCGCGCTCAACTACGCGGTCAGCGGTCTCCAGGTTTGGAGCTATCACGCGGTGAACTTAAGCATCCATCTGGCGGCGGGGTTGGTTTTGTTCGCCCTTCTTCGCCGTCACCTTCGCTTCGTAACCGCTTTCTTCGCGACACTCCTCTGGCTGGTCCATCCGCTTCAGACACAGCCGGTTAATTACATCGTTCAGCGCTCCGAACTGTTGATGGGCCTTTTTTATCTGCTGACACTTACTCTGCTGGCCCGCAAGCGCAAAGCGCTCTGCGTCACCGCCTGCGCGCTGGGAATGGCCAGTAAACCGATCATGGTAACCGCTCCCTGGATGGCTCTTTTTTACGACCGTTTTTTCCTCGCCTCTTCCTGGAAGGATCTCTGGCAGCGGCGCGGCCGGCTTCATCTGGGCCTCTTCGCCACGTACGGCGTTTTGCTGCTCTGCCTTTTGAACGGCACCGAGGAATATGTCTGGGACGCCGGCTTCCGGATCCAAGACGTTCCTCCCTGGATCTACTGGCTGGCGCAGGGAAAAATCACCCTGCATTACCTGCGGCTTGTCCTCTGGCCGGACCGGCTGGTGTTTGATTACGGATGGCCGCTGGCCTCCGGAGCCGGAACCGGGATGGCCTGGCTGGTTCTGGGGTTGGCGGCCGTCTGGACCGTGTGGGCCTGCCGGCGCCGATCCGCCGCCGGATTTCTGGGACTCTGGTTCTTTCTGCCGCTGGCGACGACGATGTGGATCCCGCTTTCGGACCTGGCGTTCGAGCACCGCATGTACCTGGCGCTGGCGGCACCCGCGGTCGCGATGGCCGCGGCGGCGGAGCACTGGCGTCCTTCCCGTTGGATGTGGTCGGTGATTTGCACGGCGGTCGTCTTTGGGCTGGGCATCACCACGGCCGGACGCAACGTCGACTACCAGAGCGCGATCGCTCTTTGGAAAGATACCGTTTCCAAACAGCCCTATCATCCCCGCGCCCGCAGTAATCTGGGCGCGTCGTTTCACATGCAGGGATACCTGCTGGAGGCCCTGCGCGCGTACAAAACCTCCCTGCGGCTCGATCCTCAACAGCCCGACGTCTACACGAACATCGGGACCGCCCTGGAAACCCTGGGGGATTCGGAGGGAGCTCTTCGAAATTTTAAGACTGCCCTGCGCCTGCGGCCCACCCATCGGCCGGCCGCCGAAAATCTGGAGCGGCTCCTGCGCCAGCAGAAAATTTCTGTCCCCCCTTGACGATCGGCTTAAACGTCAGCCATAGTTGTTGTGAAGTTGCATTCCCGAAAAGGCAAATTCGCCGAAAAGCGAAGGCGCAAAACCAACGGGCCCTGATGCGCGGAGCGGCCGGGTTACCGAAGGAATGGAGAGATGGATACTTTACTTCTAGCAGTGCTGGCGTTGTGCGCGGTGATTTTAACCGCGCTCGCGCTGTCCGCTTCTGTTCGTCTTCACCATACCCTTCAGCAGACCGTCCAGATCCTCGATAAGCTCCAGCGGTTATTCCTGCGCGCCAACAAAGCCGCCGGGCACGTGGAAGCAACCGTGCACCGGGCTTGCGATACCGCTTCCATTTTTTTGGATGACGTGAGTCAGGCCAGGCAGCGCGTGGCCTCTTTTCTCGTACGAGGGAAAAAACGAAAAGGAGAAGTGAGATGAAAGGACCGAATCGGGCGGGTTGGGGAACCACCGTGGGATCTTTTG
>CAZKNC010000246.1:0-2223 GCA_964553935.1 uncultured Planctomycetia bacterium
CGGAGAGTTTCTTCAATTACGCCTCTTAAGCAGGTTCTCTAACGCGAAGGGATACGCGGAGCGGGTCAGCAGAAGCACGGCAAGAATCAGATTGACCCAATCCAGTAGATAGACCTGGTTTATCGAGATGCCGATTCCCTCCCCGAAACAACCGCATTCCGCCAGCCCCTGCCCGGTCCAGACCGGGCCCGAAAGGATAATGATGAAGCTCAAGGAAAGCAGCCCCAGGACAGCCGCCGCCAGGCGAGACAGAAAACCAACCAGCAGCCAGCCGCCCGCGATCCACTCTATCCAGGGAATGATGCCGGCCAGCGGCTCCAGCGCGGTTCGCGGGATCCAGGCGAATTGTTCGAGCACCAACTGAAAGTTCTGCGCCGGCTCCAACAGTTTCATCAAGCCGGCTGTCAGGAAGGTTCCGCCGACAATAAAACGGGGCAAAACCCAGAAGAACTTTTTCAGCCCTCATCCTCCAGCAGTTTTTTAATGAGAGGGATCCCCTTTTCCCGGAACTGGGTCGGTCCGACGAAGAAACGGTCATTGATCAAAAAGGTTGGCGTATGGGTCACGCCCATGGCCTCCCCTTGATCGATTTCATTCGAGACACGTTCAAAAACCGCTTCGTCCTGAAAACAAGCTTCAAACCGATCCAAATCCAGACCAAGCTCCCGGGCATAGTCGGCAAAGACGCCCTTCTGTGCCGAACGGGAATGCCAGACCGGCTGCTCGGCGAACAGCTTGTCGTAATAGGGCCAGAAAGCGGCCTGTTCCGAGGCGCACTCCGCTGCGATGTGGGCGTAAACCGACTTTGAGTCCTCGAATTTCGGGAAATGCCGGAAAGTATAAAAGATTCGATCTCCATACAGATCCAGCAGTTCCTTAAGGTCACCCTGAATAGCCCTACAAGAAGGACAGGCGAAATTGCTGAACTCCACAACCTGAACCGGAGCACTGACCGGACCCCGGGAGCGGGGATGCTGAACCGGCTCTGTTTCCCGAGCTGGCTGCACGTCCTGAATGGGTTGCGCGCCTAAGCGCTGAGGGTTTTTAGCCAACAACAGAGGAACGGCAATTTGTAAAGAGATCAAAAACAATCCCCCAACCAAAAGTTTGGAAACTGAAAATTTCAGGATGGACCCCTTTCCGGAAGCGGCGCCTTCGTTTTTGTCATTGCTCAAGCATCGGTTTGGGTCTGCGTAAGCGCGATAGCGTTCGCGGGGGCCTTGGGCAGGGTCGCCAGCATGCCGTAGACGCAGCCGTCCAATGCTTCCGCACGGTACAATCCTTGCAGCAGCCCACTGATTAATCCTCCTTGGCCTGCGTTGCCAAGGCCCTTATCTCTCCATACCTCGGTTTGATCCGCTTTGGATACCAATGTTCCGATGGCTTCCGCTTTAAAGACGTACGACATGATCATGTAGCTTCTGAGAGTATCCTGCAAGTAAATCGCCATAACGGCATCCGCGTTGGCAGGTCCCAGGGAAGCGAGATAGGCCGGGTCCATGTCCATGAGCCGACTCGCTTCTGACCGGTTGCTGGCAACAACCGGACTTGTTTCTAAAACCACGTAACCTTTTTTCTCCAGGCTCTTTCGGGCCCGGGTGTTGATTTCGTAATTCAGATCTATTTCGTACGAACGGTCTTTCCGCTGATCTATGGCGGGCAAAAGGGCAATGGATCGGATCCCGCGCTGGGAGAAAGCCGGATCGATCTTGATCGGAAAACGCGGAGTCGCGCATCCGGCAAGAAACAGGAATCCCAGCGGTAGAAAAGTCATGGCTCGGGCAACGCGTTTTTTATAGTTCATGGGGTTCCTTCCCGATGAGATTTTTATTCTTCCAGTTTTCTCGGAAACTCCTGAAACAGCATTGTCAGCATACGCTCTAAAACCGCAGTGTCCGGAAGATCCCGAAAAAAAGACTCCCTCTCCCAAACGACGTCGCCGGAGGACGTTTCCACCAGAGCTGTCCTAAAATCGGAACTGCTCGTTCCTGCCGAGATTCTTCCTGTTGCGACGGCATCCCATTGGGGGGGTACTCCAACCTTCACGTCGAGTTTTTGCACGATTATCCCGTCTATGCCTGTCGTCTTTTTAATTGTTTTCAGACGGTTGAGAAGATTCTCTCTGTTGTCGCTCCATGCTTTGATCAAATTTCCGGATTCTTCTACCAGTTCAAGCGCGGATTCCTGAACCGAACCAGGGGGAAGATCCTCGGCGGCACGGGT
>CAZKNC010000247.1:0-2222 GCA_964553935.1 uncultured Planctomycetia bacterium
TCGTGATCGACAAGGGGCCTTACGCCAAGACGATCAAATTCAACCTGAAGCGTTTTACGCTGGTGGGGGCCACGACCCGGTCCGGTCTGCTCTCTTCTCCCTTGAGAGCTCGGTTCGGCCTGACGCATCACCTCAATTTCTATGAACAAGAGGATTTAGTGCGGATCCTCGAGCGTTCGGCGACCCTCTTGGGAATCCCGCTGGACAAGGAAGGGGCCGTTGAGATTGCCCGCCGTTCCCGCGGCACGCCCCGCATCGCCAACCGGCTCCTGCGGCGCGTCCGGGATTACGCGCAGGTGAAGGGGGACGGCACCGTGAATGAAGCCGTGGCGAAAAAAGCGCTCGACGCGCAGGGGATCGACACCCTGGGCCTGGACCGGATCGACCGCCGAATGCTCGAGGTGATTTTTCAGCAGTACAGCGGAGGACCGGTTGGATTGGAAGCGTTGGCCGCCACGCTGAACGAAGAGGTCGACACGCTCGCGGACGTAGTGGAGCCGTACCTTTTGAAAGCCGGGTTTCTGCGCCGGACTCCGCGCGGCCGGGAAGCCACGCTGGCGGCCCGGGAACACCTGGGGATGACTCCCAAGAGCTGGTTGTAGCTCGCCTTCGATGCGACATCTATTTTTGCTCCTTTATTTTCTCTCCTCTGCTTTCTGTCCTCTACTCTCTGCCTTTGCTGCCGCGGAGGAGCCGCAGGTGCGGGTGGCCATCCTGCAAGAGGTTGAAAGCTTCCGCTTGACTGTTCCCGATCCCTGCCGCGCGCTCGATTTGAAAACGTCTGCTGTTTTAGCGGAATGGCCGAGTTTGCTTTGGCAGGAGGTGAAGTCCGGAGAATCGGGGCTTCACGTCGGCCCAACGAAACTGGCATCGGATGCGGTGGTGATTGAGCTGAAGACGGGGGCCGTGTTTCGAGTCAACGCCAGGGCTTATCGGGGCCGTCTGATCCTGCGCCGTTCCTCGGCGTCCAAGGTGACGGCCATCAATCAGCTCGGTTTGGAAGATTATTTGGTGGGAGCCGTGGCCAGCGAGGCGCATCCCGATTGGCCTTCTGAGACCTTGAAAGCGCATGCTGTTGTCTCAAGAACGGTGGTGGCCCACCGGATGTGGGTAAACCAGGGCCGGCCGTTCGACGTTACGGCGGATACTTCCACTCACTTGTATTACGGGGTTTCTGCCGAACGGGATACGACGCGCCGGGCGGTCGAGGAAACCCGCGGGCAGGTCCTGGTGTACGGAGGAGAGCTTTTTTCCGCCACGTTTCATGCAAACTGCGGCGGGCACACGGAAGACGCGTCGGAGCTCTGGGAAATCAAGAAAGAGCTGCCTCCGCTGAGAGGAGTGGAGGATCCCTATTGTAAAGACCGCCGGCATTACCGATGGAGCGCAAAGCTGTCGAAGGACGAGTTCGAGAAGCTGTTAGGGCAAGAAGCGGCTGCCGCGGGCGGTTTGAAAAACGCGGAAGTCGTCGAGCGCAACCGATCCGGCCGTGTACGGTTTGTCCGTCTAAGTGGAAACCAAGGAGAAGCGCGCCTGACCGGCCGCCGGTTTCGGGAATTGCTGGGGGCCAACCGGCTCCGGAGTCTGAAGTTCAGCGTCAAGGTTTCGGGCAGCGAGGTCTTTTTCAGCGGATTTGGTTGGGGCCACGGTGTAGGATTCTGCCAGTGGGGGGCGTACGGGATGGCCCGGCAAGGGAAGAAGGCGGCGGAAATTCTCTCTTTTTATTTTCCCGGTGCCCAGCGCAGAGCGCTGAAAGGTCTTCCAGGTTTTTGAAGCGTGTTGAACTACACCCTTCCGAAGAAACGGATCGCCCAATTTCCCGCTGAGCCGAGGGATTCCTCTCGCTTGCTGGTTGTCCATCGAAAATCGGGGACAGTCCCCTCCGGGGACAGTCCCCAAAGCCTTTCCCATCGAGTTTTTCGAGATCTCCCTGAATTTCTTCGCCCCGGTGACTGCCTGGTCCTCAATGATACGAAGGTGATCCCCGCCCGGCTGTATGGCCGCAAGGCCGGCACCGGCGGCAGGGTGGAACTGTTGATTTTATCGGAGGAAGCGGGAGCTACCGAGAAAGCGCGCGTTTACCGCTGTCTCGGCCAGCCGGCGAAAAATCTGAAACCGGGAATGCGCCTGCAGTTTGACAACGGCGCTCTGCAGGCGGAGGTGTTGAGCTGGCAGGAGGGCGAGCGGCTGGTCCGCTTTGAAGGACGGGGCGTCGAGCAGGC
>CAZKNC010000248.1:0-809 GCA_964553935.1 uncultured Planctomycetia bacterium
CGTCTCGCCTCTGCGAACGCCGCGTTTCAAAAGACAATACTCCGCGTTCCGTTTGCTGGCGTAGTCGCCGCGAAAAAAGCGGCGGTCGGAGAAACAGTCGGAGCCGGAACGCCGATTGCGGATTTTATCGGCGCGAGCGGATTTGTGATAGAAGCGCCGGTACCTGAAGCGGATGTGACAAAAGTGAATGTCAATGAAGAAGCGGAAGTAACTTTAGACGCGTACGGAAGCGAGGTAATTTTTCGCGTCCGCGCGAGCGAGCTGGAGCCGGGAGAAATTCTCATAGACGGCGTGCCGACATACAAAATCACCTTCGCGTTTGAGGAAAAAAGCGACAAGCCGCGCTCCGGCATGACAGCTAACATCGCCATTGAAAATACAATAAAAAGCAATGTTCCGCTGATACCGCAGAAAGCCGTCATAGAAAAAGGAGGAAAGAAATTCGTCCGCGTCATGAAGTCCGCAAAAGAAAATGTACTCCGCGAAATTACGACTGGAGTCCGCGGCGAAGGCGGCGTTGTGGAATTGCTCGCCGGAGCCGCTGTCGGAGAAAAAATCCTTTTGGAAAAACCCTAAAAAGAACAGAATAGCATTTACATACGGCCGTATGTAAATGCTATTTTTGCCATCCAGTATGTCTTTTTTAATTGAAACCTCCAATCTTTCCAAGATCTACAAGAATGACGGGGTAGAAACGCCGGTGCTTCGCGGCGTATCGCTTCGCATTTTACGCGGGGAGTTTATGGCAATCATGGGGCCGTCCGGCTCCGGCAAGTCCACCCTGCTTCACCTCTTGGGACTTCTTGACG
>CAZKNC010000248.1:819-2221 GCA_964553935.1 uncultured Planctomycetia bacterium
ACATATCGCTTTGACGGAAAAGACGCTTCTTTACTGTCTCCGACAGAACTCGCGATGATGCGAAACGAACGGATCGGATTCGTATTTCAAGCATTCAATCTGCTCCCGAAGACATCGGTGCGCGACAATGTTTTGTTGCCGCTCCTTTATTCGCGCATTCCGGAGCGCGAGTGGGAAAGGCGCGCGGGGCGCGCGATTGAAAGCGTCGGACTCGCGCACCGCTCTTTACATGAATCAGGAAAACTGTCCGGCGGGGAAAAACAGCGTGTCGCGATTGCGCGCGCGCTCGTCTGCGAACCGCAAGTTCTCTTTGCTGACGAGCCGACCGGAAACCTTGATTCAAAATCCGGACAGGCGATTATGGAGATTTTGGAACGGCTACACCAAAAAGGCAAAACAATAATCTTGATTACGCACGAAACCTACACCGCGAAGCACGCAAGCCGCATCATACATTTGAAAGACGGCATGGTAGAGCGCGAGGAAAAAGTGACGGAGCGACGGAACGGGGAAAGATTTAGAAAATAAATTATTCTAATTATTCTAATTGCTCTAATTATTCTAAAGAAATCCAAATCCTAAAATAATCCTAATTGAAAATTGAGCATTTCGGGTATTCTTTAGGTCAATTAGAATAATTAGGTTAATTAGGCCAATTTAATCCTATGACCTTCACCCACACTCTCAAGACATCTCTCACCGGACTTCGGACGCACCGCCTCCGTTCCTTCTTAACCATTTTCGGCATCACGATTGGCATTACTGCCATCATGCTCGTCATCTCGCTTGGCGGCGGCGCGAGCCAATTTATACTTGGGCAAATTCAGGGTATGGGTTCGCGAACAGTCGTGGTCGCGCCCGGCAGACACCCAGAAGGACCGAATGATTTCGCGGGACTTTTTCTTGATTCGCTTAAAGAGCGCGACCTGCAGGCAATTGAAAACAAAAGTAATGTGCCGTACGCGGAAGACGCCATGCCGATTGTATTCGGCACCGCGCGGTTTTCGTACGGCAACGACACCTATCAAGCAACAATACTCGGCGGGGGGAGTAGCGAGAAAAATAACATTATGGAGGAGATTTTTGATATTTATCCGGCGCGGGGAGAATTTTTCTCGGCTGATGATGTGAAATCGCGCGCGAGCGTAGTCGTGATTGGCGAAAAAATACGCAAAGAACTTTTTGAAGATGTTGCGGAACCAATCGGCGAAAAACTAAAAATAAACGGAAAAAATTTCCGCATTATTGGCGTGCTTCCGGAGAAAGGGCAAGTGTCATTTTTCAACTTTGACGATATGGCGCTTATGCCCTACACAACCGCGGGGCAGTATCTTCTTGGCAGAAAATATTTTGACCGCATTATCGTTTCGGCTGATTCAGAGGAACACATTCAAACGACCGT
>CAZKNC010000249.1:0-2213 GCA_964553935.1 uncultured Planctomycetia bacterium
GGCGTCCACTACATCCAGGGCACCTGCGAACTGACCGGAGAATGGGTCCTTCCTGCCCTTCGGAAACGCCTGCCGGAACTGAAACTCCACCCCCCCGACGATATCCGCCGTCTTCTGCTGAATCTCATGATTCGCCACGCCAAAGTAACCGGCCGGAAACTGACCCGGATCGCATTGGTGGAAGACCAGTCGGTGTCGGAAGGAACGGATGAATTCACGACGGTCGCCCAAGCGTTCACGCGGATGGGGGTCCAAACCATCACCGCCGATCCCCGGGACCTCGTGATCCGAAAAGGGGAGCTTTCGATCCGGGGGAAAATGGTCGATCTGCTTTACCGGGATACGGAATTGATGGAGCTTTTCGAGATGTGCCAGGGCAAGCCGCGGCTCCTGGAAGGCATGCGGCAGGCCTTTTTACGGAATCAGGTGGTTTCCTCCATCGCCGGCGAGTTCGATCACAAATCGGCCTGGGAACTGTTCACCAATCCTGAATTCGGGCGCTATTTCACGCTCCGGCAGAAACGGCTGTTCCGGGACCATATTCTTTGGACCCGCCTGCTCTGGGATCGTCGAACGGCCGATCGGCAAGGGCGGTCGGTCGATCTGGTTTCCTATACTCGGCGCAATCGGGAAACCTTAGTCATCAAACCGAATCGCCTGTATGGGGGAGAAGGGGTGGTGTTCGGCCATCAGGTGACGCAAGCCGTCTGGGAGCGCTATTTGGACCGGGCTTTGCGCCGCCCGTCCAGCCACGTCGTCCAGCAGGCGACACAGGTGCGAGCGGAGCTTTTTCCGGTCGCTTTCAAAGACGGGCGCGTCCGGCTTCAGCCTTTTTACGTCGTCACCGGATTCGCGGCGACGCGAGACGGTATGGCGGTCCTCGGCCGGGCCTCTCGGGAATCAGTGGTGAACGTTTCCCGCAAGGGGGGATTGATCGCCATCTGGAATCTGGCATGATCCAGCCGCTGCTTCTGGAAACCTCCCGATATCTCAAGCGGCGCGGAGTGGATTACGCCGATCTTCGATGGGTGGAACAGCTCCACGAAGAGCTCGTCGTGCAAAACCTCCAGGTCGAGCATGTCAGCCTGTCCACGACGGAAGGCGTGTTCATCCGCGTGCTGGTCCGCGGCGCCTGGGGGCATGCCTCTTCCTGCCGGGTCGACGCGGAAGGAATCCGCCACACGGCCGACAAGGCCATCGACATGGCCCGCGCCGTGGCCGCGACTTCCTCCGCCAAGATCCGCTTAAGCCCGGTGCCGGTCGTCAAAGCACGCTGGCAAACCCCTCTTCAAGTCGACCCGTTTCAAGTGGAACTTCAGAAAAAAATCGACTATCTGCTCTGGGCCGACCAGGTTCTGAAAGAACACGATTCCATCCAGACCGCCACGGCCATGCTCGAGTTTTACCGCACCCACAAGATCTTCTGTTCCACGGAAGGCTCTTTGATCGAACAGACGACCGTCGAATCGGGCGGCATGCTGGAAGCCACCGCGGTATTGGACAACGAGGTTCAGCGGCGCTCCTTTCCGAGCGCCAATTCCTCCTCGCTGATCCAGTCCGGCTATGAATACGTCAAGTCGCTGGATTTTGTGGGCGAAGCCGCGCGCGTGCGCAAAGAAGCCGTGATGCTCCTCCGGGCAAAGGAATGCCCCGCCGAAAGCACTACGATGATCCTGATGCCGGACCAGCTGATTCTCCAGCTCCACGAATCGTGCGGACACCCGGCCGAACTGGACCGGGCGCTGGGAATGGAGCTCTCATTCGCCGGCGGCTCCTTTCTCACGCCGGACACGCTGGGCAAACTGCGTTACGGAGACAGGCGGGTGAACATCACCGCGGACGCCGCGCTGCCGTTCGGCTGCGGCACCTTCGCCTACGATGACGAGGGCGTTCCGGCCCAGCGGGTCCCGCTCGTGCGGGATGGACTGTTCGTGGACTATTTGAGCTCGCGAGAATTGGCTCCCAAGATCGGCCGCGCTTCCACGGGCGCCATGCGGGCCGACGGCTGGAACGCGGTCCCCATCGTCCGAATGACTAACGTGAGTCTCGAACCGGGAGAAGGGACACTGGAGGATCTGGTGCGCGATACGCGGCGCGGCATCCTGATGGCCACGAACAAGAGCTGGTCGATCTACGATCGGCGGCTGAATTTCCAGTTCGGCACCGAGAGCGCCTGGGAAATACGCCGCGGGCGAATCGGCCAGCCGCTGACG
>CAZKNC010000250.1:0-1314 GCA_964553935.1 uncultured Planctomycetia bacterium
CGTTCGAGGATCCGCGCGTGCGTGTGATCGTTCCCGGGATGACCACGGAGACCCTGCACCGCTCTTATCACCTGGTCTCCAAAAACGGAGATGTGCTGAGCGGACATCGAGCGATGCCGCTGTTGTTTCAGCTTCTGCCCGGGTTGGGCTGGCTCGGTTGGCTGCTCCGCCGTCTGCCGGGCGCCTCTTGGCTGTCGGAACAGTTCTATCGTCGAATCGCCGCCTCTCATCACCGGCCATGACCCCTTTACCCGCTTACCGATTCTACCCCGCCGCTCGATGGTGCCCCCACTGCGGCGGACAGCTGGTTTCTTCCGCGCCGATTATTCGGCGCTTCCTGCAGGGGCCGCTTCAAGGGATGGGGATTACCTGCTATTGCGTCGGCTGCAATACCCGGTACCGGGCGACCAGCCGCTTGCGCTATACCTGGGTCAGCTGGCTGGGGCCGATCGGGCGCTGGATCTGGTGGCGGACGACCGCGCTTGAAGTGACGCTTCGGCCTGAGCCAGGAAGCGGCTGATTTCTTCGGAGACGGGCTGGATCACACCGCATTCGGTGATGAAGCCGGTGATGAGTTCCGCAGGCGTCACGTCAAATGCCGGATTTTTCGCCTGAACCCCCGGAGTGGCTACCCGAACCGTGGCGGATCGGCCGCTGGGCGTGACACCGGTCACTTCGAGGACCTCTTCCGGATCCCGCTCTTCGATCGGGATTTCTTTCCCGGACGGGCAGTCGGCGTCAAACGTCGGAGAGGGGGCCGCAACATAGAAAGGGATGCTGTGCCTCCGGGCGACCACGGCCAGCGTGTAGGTGCCGATTTTATTGGCGGTGTCCCCGTTGGCGGCGATCCGGTCGGCCCCCACGATCACCAGCCCGATCTCCCCTTGGGCCAGAATAGAGCCGGCCGCCGTGTCGGCAATCAGCGCCGTGGGAACGCCCGATTGCGTGAGCTCCCACGTCGTCAGACGGGCTCCCTGCCCCCGGGGCCGGGTTTCGGTGGCGTAGACAAAAACCGGTTTTCCCTGAGCGTGGGCCCAATACATCGGAGCCAGCGCGGTTCCCCATCCGGCATAAGCCAGCCAGCCGGCGTTGCAATGCGTGAGCACCGCCTTGGCCGACGGCAGAAGTACCGCCCCGGCTTGCGCGATTTTTTCCGTCATTCGGACGTCGTCGTCATGAACGGCCTGCGCCTCCTGGACCGCGCGCCGGCGTGCTTCATCGGAATTTTGAATCCCCCGGATCGCGCGCAGGACCCGGTCCACCGCGTAGGCCAGATTCTTGGCGGTCGGCCGCGCTTGGCGGACCTCTGCCGCA
>CAZKNC010000250.1:1324-2200 GCA_964553935.1 uncultured Planctomycetia bacterium
GGAATCCGGAGCCGGGGGCCGCCAGAACCGCCTGCGCCACCGCGAACCCGCCGGTAACCCCGATGGTCCCCGCGCCTCGTACCGCCATATCTCGGATCGCCGCGATCGATTGCGGGTAGGTCCCGAGGCGCAAAACGGTCTCCCGGTAAGGAAGCTCCCGCTGATCGATCAGGCAAAGGGTTCGGTCTTCCAGCCAGACGGTCGGCCGGTAAGGAGTCGCTGTTTCGCGCATGGTTTCCATTATAATTCATGTAAACCTCGGCGCCTCGGATTCCGTCTAATGGGCAGAATAAAAGGAGGTGCGTCATGAAAACGAAATGGTTCGCCTTGATTCTAGCGGCTCTTTTCTCCTGTCCGATGGCCGCGCTCGCGGAAACGGATGAGCCTGCCTCTCCGCCGGCCGCAGAACAGGTCCGGAAACGTCTTCAGACACTCAAAGAGAAGGATCCCCAAGCGTACCGGAAACTGATGCAGAAGCGGCGGGAGAAGCTGGAACATCGGCTCTCGGAGCTGAAGGAGAAGGATCCTCAGCGCTACGAGGAGCTGATGCGGAAACGCCATCAGTGGCGGCAGGAACGGCTGGAGGAATTCCGAAAGAACCATCCGGAGAAGGCCGATCGATTCCTGAAAGAGCACCCGGATTGGAAACGGCGCCAGGACCGGCGGGAAGACATTCGGGATCGCCGGGAAGATGTCCGGGATCGAAAAGAGGATGTCCGAGACCGGCGGGAGAGCCGGCGAGACCACCGGGTGAATCCCCCCGGCCCGCGGGGCGGACCCGGCGTCAGCCCAGACCGCCGCGACCTTGGCGTTCGTGACCACGGCCGCGGAGAGGGCCGCTCAGGGGTGGGGCGCGGCGGAGAACGACGGTCGCCT
>CAZKNC010000251.1:0-2196 GCA_964553935.1 uncultured Planctomycetia bacterium
AAATGGGCAAGATCGTCCCTGGGTTGACCGATATCCCGGCGGAGAAAACTGAAGAACCGGCAGAGACCCAAGAAAGTCTTGAGGAGGATTCGGAGTAAGATGTGCCCGACCATTGCCCAACTGATCCGCAAGGGGCGTAAAGAAAAGATCAAGAAAACCAAGTCACCGGCGCTTCAGATGCGGCCGCAGCTGCGGGGTGTCTGCCTTCAGGTTCGGACGATGACGCCGAAGAAACCCAACTCTGCTCTTCGGAAGATCGCGCGTGTCCGGTTGACCAACGGGATCGAAGTCACTTCCTATATTCCGGGTGAGGGGCACAATCTTCAGGAGCACTCGATCGTTTTGGTTCGCGGCGGGCGCGTCAAGGACCTGCCGGGCGTGCGCTACCACATCGTGCGGGGAACGCTGGATGCGGCGGGGGTGAATCAGCGCAGGAAATCGCGCTCGAAGTACGGAGCCAAGAGGCCTAAGGAATGAGACGGCGCAGAAGGGAAAAACGAATCACGCCGACGGATCCCCGGTTCGGGTCCAAGCTGGTCCAGCGGTTCATCAACATGGTCATGGTTGCCGGCAAGAAGGGTTTGGCCGAGCGGATCGTCTATAACGCGATGGATGCGGCCAGCCAGAAGGTGAATGTCCAGGACCCGCTGGCGGTTTTTCAGAAAGCGGTGGAAAACGCGCGGCCGCTGGTCGAGGTCAAATCCCGCCGAGTGGGCGGGGCGACCTATCAGGTGCCGGTCGAGCTTCGGCAGGATCGCGGGGTCTTTCTGGCGCTGCGCTGGCTTCGTGATTTCGCGCGCGGCCGGTCCGGAAAACCGATGCAGGACCGTCTCACGGAGGAGCTGATTGCCGCTTACCAGGGGCAGGGATCCGCGGTGAAGCGGAAGGAAGACATTCATCGGATGGCGGAGGCCAACCAGGCCTTCAGCCATTACAGGTGGTAAGGACCTAAGATGGCAAAGCCGGAATCCAGCACTTTGGACGCCTCCGAATCCGCTTCGTATCCGCTGGAGCGGACTCGGAACATCGGCATCGTCGCCCACATTGACGCGGGCAAAACGACGACGACCGAGCGGATCCTTTTCTACACCGGCCGTATCCACCGGATCGGCGAGGTGGATGAAGGAACGACCACGACGGACTGGATGGTCCAGGAGCAGGAACGCGGGATCACGATCACGGCAGCCGCCATCACGACCTTTTGGAAGGATTACCGGTTCAACATCATCGATACCCCGGGCCACGTGGACTTCACCATCGAGGTGGAACGGTCTCTCAAGGTGCTGGACGGCTGCGTGGTGATCTTCGACGCGGTCAGCGGCGTGGAGTCCCAGTCTGAGACCGTTTGGCGCCAGGCGGACCGGTATCACGTTCCGCGCATGTGCTACATCAACAAGATGGACCGGCTGGGAGCGGATTTCTACGGCACTTACAATCAGATCGTCGACCGCCTGGGCGCCATGCCGGCCCCCATGCAGATCCCGATCGGTTCGGAGTCCAACTTTATCGGCGCGATCGATCTTTTGAACGAGCAGGCGCTGGTTTGGACCGATCCGGCGGGGACCGTGATTGAAACCCGCCCGATTCCTCCGGAAATGGCGGAAAAGGCCAAAGAATGGCGGCATACCCTCATCGAGAAAGTGGGCGAGGCCGACGATAAGATCATGGAGAAATACATCCATGAGCAGCCGATCTCGGTCGAAGAGCTTAAAACAGCCATTCGCCGGGCGACCATCGCCAATAAGCTGGTGCCGGTTTATTGCGGGGCGTCGGCGCGGAACAAGGGTGTGCAGCCGGTTTTGGACGCGGTGTGCGATTTCCTCCCTTCTCCGCTGGACATTCCTCCGATCAAGGGGACGAATCCCGACACCGGAAAAGAGGAAGAGCGGCCCACCGATCCGAGCGCGCCGTTGTCCGCGCTGGCATTCAAGCTGATGAGCGATCCGTTCGTGGGCAAGCTGACCTTCGTGCGGGTTTATTCCGGCGTGCTGCGATCGGGCAATTATTACTTCAACGCGAATAAGGGCGAGCAGGAACGAATCGGGAAATTGGTCCGCATGCACGCGAACAAGCAGGAGATTGTTAAGGAAGTTTCCGCCGGCGACATTGCCGCGGCGGTCGGTTTGAAGGAAACCAAGACTGGAGAAACGATCTGCGACAAGGAACACCCCATTTTGCTGGAAGGCATGGTTTTCC
>CAZKNC010000252.1:0-1718 GCA_964553935.1 uncultured Planctomycetia bacterium
AAACTGGATGCTGAAAAAAGAATCAAGAATTATTTGGTTTTAAGACAGATTGGTAGGGTGGAAAATATTGTAGTTTCAAATGAGGAAATTGAAGAAGAAATGAATAAATTCGTTAAAAATTACACTAAAGAACAAGCAGAAAAAATTGACATTAACCAACTAAAAGAGTATACTAAAGACGCACTTATAAATGAAAAGATTTTTCAAATTTTGGAAAATCTATCAAAATAAGTTTTGCAACATTATTAACTTAACAAATGCCAATAGTACCAACTATTGTTGAAAAATCACAACGCGGTGAGCGCGTATATGACATATTTTCAAGGCTTTTAGAAGAGCGCATTGTTTTTTTGGCGGGTCCTGTTACCGATTTGAATGCCAATGTTATCATTGCTCAGATGCTGTATCTGGTATCAAAAGACCCAAAGAAAGACATTAAGCTTTATATAAACAGCCCCGGAGGTTCAGTGACCGCTGGTCTGGCGATTTACGACACCATGCAGTATCTCAAATGCTCTGTTTCAACTATTTGCATTGGCCAAGCGGCCTCGGCGGCCGCCATTATTTTAGCCGCCGGCGCCAAAGGCAAACGCTACTCGCTGCCCAACGCCCGCATTTTAATCCACCAGGTTATGGGTGGAGCGGAAGGTCAGGCCGTCGACGTGGCGATTCAGTCAAAAGAGATTTTGCGAGTGAGAAGCGCGGTCAACGAAATTCTTGCCAAGCACACCGCTCAATCAATCGAAAAAATTGAACACGACACGGACCGCGACTTTTTCATGAGCGCCGAGGAAGCAAAAAAGTACGGCATTCTTGATTCGGTGATCTCAATATGAGATAATATATTCAAATGAGGAAGGGAGTGCTCAAGTTTTTCGTCGTTCTCTTAGCATTATTTTTATTGGTCTCCGCAACCCCGCCCACCGCCCACGCCCAGAACCGTAACAGAGGTTTTATTAGCGGTATTACAAATTTCTTTGGGGGGTTATTTGGCTCTACACCCCTCTCCCTTAAAGGTTCAGTGAATAGCGGTCCGTTCTCGAGCTCAATTACCGTTGAACCCTCTAATCCGTTCGTTCTGAAATGGGAGAATGCCCCTCGCAATGTGTCATGTACCGGCACCACCACGGCTACTCCTCAAGGTAGCTGGCCCACGACTCAAAAAGTCCCACCAAGCGGCACCGAAGGCGTGAATGCGCCAGGTACCGCCCAATCGAATCGCAGCTACTCAATTATTTGTGGTTCTGCGCAAGCGAGTGTAACGGTTAATGTCCAGTCAGGCGGGGGAGGCACGCAACCCAATCTCTCCGCAGAATCATTCACAAATCCCCAAATCAATCCTTATGCGGGCGTCCCCATGACCTTCACCGGCCTTAATCGCAATACTGGTGCGGCCGCAAGCACGGCTGGTCCGTCCACCGCCCGGTTCTGTATTGACAATGCGAATTGTTCGACGACTACCACCGGCTTACTGGGTGAACGCTCGGTGTCCACCCTCGCCGGCGGCACGGCGTCCCCGGTGCTTACCTCTGACACCTGGACCACCACTTCTGGCAGCCACAAGATTTACCTATGCGCTGATGTAAAACAAACAGTAACCGAATCGAACGAAGCAGATAACTGTGCCAATGTATTGTTTACCGTCCAAAATACCGGTCCTCCTTCCCCGACCCTTACCGTTGATTGCAAGGCAAGTGCCTCAAGTGTGAATGTTGGTT
>CAZKNC010000252.1:1728-2190 GCA_964553935.1 uncultured Planctomycetia bacterium
CTTCCAAGCCCTGCCATCGCCTCCAAATACGCCAGGGCAGACCTTTCAATGGACCGGGGATGAGAATTTGCAGGGGACTGCTACTCCCTCGAGTACCGCCGCAATTGTTTCCAAAACCTACACTTCCTCTGGTGTCAAAAACGCCACGATTAAAGTGACCGCTGGCACCCAGACCGCCCAGAAGACTTGTCCGTCGGTGACGGTAACAGCCCCTGAGGAGACATGCCCAGTAGCAATAGGAAATTTCAAGAAAACCATTGCGAAATTGTTTGATTTAATCATTAGCCCGGCATTTGCCCAGTCAACAAAAAACTGCCCACCGCAAGCCAGAGCATCAATAAGTGGTGGGTCGGAACATTTTATTAACGCGCAAAAAATTAATGCATGGGTAGGGGAAACGATTTTTTTTGCCTTGGGTGCAGACTCTCCAGGAACAAGTTATAACCTAAGCGACGATCCCAA
>CAZKNC010000253.1:0-2187 GCA_964553935.1 uncultured Planctomycetia bacterium
GAGGGGGCTTTCGGGCTTGGTGGAGAAACGGGGGCCGTGGATGGTGGTCACCGTCGCGTCGCGGTTGTAAGGAGACTTAAGCGCCTCGCAAGTTTCGCAAAGGATGTCCCTCAGGCGCCGGTCGTAGGGATCGCTCATCGGGGTGTGCACGACTTCGTCGGTGAAAAACGTCATGTCCCGACGACGGGTGAAATCGATGAATTGAGAAGGAAAAACGAGGTTCCCGGGCTTGATCGCTTCCCTCAGAGAACCGACGGCGGTCGCCGCCAGGATATGCGTACAACCCTCTCTTTTAAGCGCGAAAAGATTGGCTCGAAAATTGATCTGGGTCGGGGGAACGCTGTGATCCTTGCCGTGACGCGCGAGGATCACGACGTCTATGCCTTCGATCTTGCCGCAAACTAAGGCCGAGGAAGGGCTGCCGTACTTATTCCGCGCGGACTTCTCCACGGGGTTTTTCAAGATCTCCGGATTGTCCAGTCCCGAACCCCCGATCACCGCTATTTTTTTCATCGTGTCCCGCCCCTCCCCTTGTCTTTGGCAGTATAATCACCGGGCAAGGACAGTGTCAAGGACGGCCGGTCCATTCCATTTTAGGAGCGCAGAGTTCGTTCTCTATGAACAAAAATAAAACCCCATCTTTGAGATGGGGTTTTATTTTTGGTAGCGGGGGTTGGATTTGAACCAACGACCTTTGGGTTATGAGCCCAACGAGCTACCAGGCTGCTCTACCCCGCGGTACTTTTAAAAATCGACTTGTATTGCCTCGGGGCTGCTCCCTGCCTGCCGGTAGGCAGGGCAGGCAGGTACCCCGCGATGACTTGATAAAATTTTTACTCCCGCACCACCTTGTAAACGATCTCGCCCTGTTTGGCCTTGCTGAATTTCTCCCGGGCGACTTTTTCAAGGTACACCGGATCTTCCCTTAAAAGCCGGATCTCACTCTCGAGCCGCTGGTTCAGAGCTTTGATCTCTTGAAGCTCGAGTTCCAGAGCATGGCTTCTTTCGTTCAACCGGTACAGCCGGTAAAGCTTTGGCGCCAGCATCCCAAGGAAAACACCGAGCACGATGAGAACGATGACCGCCGTTCCCGGCCTTTTCACCGTCATTTCAAACCGTAACGGGCCTTTGAACCCAACGCTTCCTCGATACGGAGAAGCTCATTGTACTTCGAGATGCGGTCGGTACGGCAAACAGACCCGGTTTTGATCTGTCCGCAGGACGTGGCGACCGCCAGGTGCGCGATCGTCGTGTCTTCTGTTTCCCCGGATCGATGGGACAGGACGGCAGTATAGCCATTTTTGTGGGCCAAGTCAATCGCGTCCAGGGTCTCGGTGAGCGTGCCGATCTGGTTGACTTTGATCAAAATCGAGTTAGCCACCCCGCGGTCGATACCTATCTGCAGGCGTTTCACGTTGGTCACAAAAATGTCGTCGCCGACGATCTGGATTTTCTTGCCGAGCTTCCGGGTCAGTTTTTCCCATCCGTCCCAGTCGTTCTCGGCCAGTCCGTCCTCAATGGAAAAGATCGGGTATTTTTCAAGCCAACGCGCGTAAAAATCCACCATGTCCCCGGCGCTTTTTTTGGGTTCTTTCTTGGCTTCAAGCCAGTAGGCGCCTTCTTCGTAAAAAGAGCTTGAGGCCGGGTCCAAGGCGATCTTCACGTCCTCCCCCGGCCGGTACCCCGCTTTTTCGACAGCTTCTAAAATAACTTCTATGGCTTCGGCGTTGGAATGAACGTTCGGAGCGAACCCTCCTTCGTCGCCAACGGCCGTAGACAACTTCCGGTCATGAAGGATCTTTTTTAAGTGATGGAACACCTCGGCGCCGATACGCAGGGCCTCCCGAAAAGTTCTGGCACCTCCGCCGGAGGCGGACCCTCCGCGCTCTGTGGCGGGGAAGTGCATGATCATAAATTCCTGCAGATCCACATTGTTGTCCGCGTGAAGCCCGCCGTTTAGGATATTCATCATTGGCACCGGTAAAAGCGGCGGTTTCGGACGCGCCATAAGGTCCCTGACATAGGAATAAAGCGGCCGCTTTTTCGACTGCGCGGCGGCTTTGGCCAAACTCAGGGAAACCCCTAAAATCGCGTTGGCGCCGAGCCGTTTTTTATTCTCGGTGCCGTCGAGCCGGCACATCGCCTCGTCGTTCTTTTGCTGTTGAAAAGGGTCCTTGCCTTTCAACG
>CAZKNC010000254.1:0-2167 GCA_964553935.1 uncultured Planctomycetia bacterium
ACCCCACCTCCCCCAAGCTGATAGTTTACTCCTCGGGCAGAGTAAGTCAAGCGAAATCATCTACTTGAGGTGTAAAACTTGAGGTAGAAAAAATGCTGAGCGAAAGTGGTGTGTGGGGCGGCCCCCCTGGGCCGCAGCCGGCCCCCTGGCCGGCTTCTGCTCAACCTTTCCTGCACGCCCACAAGGCCGCCCAAGGGGCCGGCTGAGGCCCGGGAGCCTCACAAACCTAGCCCAAGTTCGTCACGGAAGCGTTGAATTTCGCCATTTTTTGCTCTCCGAGCGGGGCAAGTCCTGTCTTTGCAATCGGGGTGTTCAGAGAAAGCCTTGTAGTGTAGACCAACCGTCTTGAAAAGGATATCAGTGTAATGACATGATTGGCTCAAGATGTTTTTGCGACCCAACCACCGCACGAAGGATGGCAAAGATCACAGCTACTGGTCGCTGGTGGAGACGGTGCGGACGGCCAACGGTCCGCGCCAGAAAACGTTGTGTTATCTGGGGGAGCTGAACAGTTCGGCCCAGGCCCGGTGGCTGAAAAGCATCGAGGTGTTCAATGAGCAGGGCGAAGCGCAACAACTGAAACTGTTCCCTTCGCACATCGAGCCGCCGGCCGATGATCCGCAGGTGGCGCGTGTCCTGGTGAATCGAGTTCGGTTGGAGAGAACGCGCCAGTTCGGCGCCTGTTGGCTGGGCTGGGAGTTGTGGAAGCGGCTGGAATTGGATCGCTACTTCGAGCAGGCGGTGGATCAGGAGGCGGCGGATGTGCCGTGGTCGCGGGTGGCGGCCCTGCTGGCCATCAACCGGCTGTGCGCGCCGGGCAGCGAATTGGCGATCGAGGAGCGCTGGTATCCGTCGACGGCCCTGGATGATCTGCTGGAAATCGAAGAAGGCAAGATCAACGACACGCGTCTGTACCGGTGTCTGGACCGGATTCTGCCCCAGAAGACCAAGCTCGAGCGGCATCTCAAGCAGCGTTATGGCGAGTTGTTCGGAGCCGAGTTCGATGTGCTGCTTTACGACTTGACCAGCACCTACGTAGAAGGAGCCGCGGAGAAGAACCCGATGATGCGCCGCGGTTACTCGCGCGATCATCGGCCGGACTGCGAACAGATGGTGATCGCGCTGATCGTCAACAGCGAGGGATTCCCGTTCAGCTACGAGACCTTCGACGGCAACCGCGCTGACGTGACGACCATGGAAACCATTCTCCGCATGGTGGAGCGTAAGTACGGTAAGGCGCGGCGCATCTGGGTGATGGATCGGGGCATGGTGAGCGAGGAGAATCTACAGGCGATTCGCAAACGCGGTGGGCAGTATCTGGTGGGCACGCCGCGCAGCCAGATGAAGCAGTTTGAAGCCGAGTTGCTGCAGGAAGACTGGACCCAGGTGCGCCCCGAAGTGGAGGTGAAGCAGGTCGCCATTCCCCAGGGGGAAGAGACGTACATCCTGTGCCGCACAGCCGGCCGGAAGGAAAAAGAGAAGGCCATCCGAAAGCGGTTTTCCACGCGGATGGAGGAGGCTTTGAAGCGCCTGGAGAAAACCATCGCCGCGGGCCGACTCAAGGACCGCCACAAGATGGAGCGGCGGCTGGGAAAAATTCAAGCCCGACACTCTCCGGTAAACGATCTGTTCGAAGTGGCTGTACGGGACACACCCGAGGGTGTACGTCTGGTCTGGGAGATGAGAAAAGAAGGAAAGGCCTGGCGGGACTTGCGGGAAGGCGCGTACATGCTGCGCACCAACCTGCAGGCGGACTCGGCCGAGGAACTGTGGTCGAACTACATGCAACTGACCGAAGCGGAGGCATCGTTTCGCGCGCTGAAGAGCGAGCTTTGGATCCGGCCGTTGTTCCATCAGAAGGAGCCGCGGGTCAAGGCCCACGGGATGGGGGCCCTTCTAGGTTATGCCCTCTGGGTGACGCTGAAGCATCTGCTGCAGCGCCGGCCTGCGATCGTTCCCCGGCCGTCGGTCAGCGGAGTGGACAACGCTCAACCGTTGTCGCCGATGAAGGCGTTGGCTCTGCTGTCCACCCTGCAGAGTGCCGACATCATCCTTCCCACTACCGATGGCCGCGAGATCCGTCTCCGCCGCGTCACCGAACGCACTGCCGAACAGAAATCCCTGCTTCATCAACTCGGCCTCGGCATCCCGGAACGCTTCGATCTCA